>CAZWZZ010001254.1:0-1939 GCA_964638395.1 uncultured Caldilineaceae bacterium | reverse complement strand
AACCTACTCAGGATGCTGGACTTGAAATCTCGCCTAAATTCTGGGACGCACCCGTACTTCGTCACGCTCCTGACGGTGATCGGCCTGACCTGCTCGACGGCGCTGTTGTTCACATTATCCGTGGCCGTCACCTCGAAGTAATACTGGGCGTCCGGCGTGCCGATGAAGGAGGCGCTTGTCTCCACCGTATCGGTCAGCCAATTCTGCCAGGCCCCCACCTCGCCGAGGCGATAGCGCACCTGGTAATTCCGCACTCCAGAGGCGTTGTCGAGGCCGCTCCAGGCGACGGTGAAGCAGACGGGCACGGTTGGGGTGGGGGCAGGAAAAATTGCCGTTAGTGATAAAAATAGCTATAATGTCTGACCAGAGTAAAAACGATAAGGGGCAACAATGGCAGAGCAACCCTGGCAAGAGGCCGTAGCCGAAGTATGGCAACTGTTCAAAGAGACCGATGCCAAATTCAAAGAGTCTAATGCCGAGTTCGACAAACGCTTCAAAGAAACGCAGGCGGAATTGGATCGACGCTTTAAAGATACCGACCAGAAACTAAAAAGGTTGGAAGGGTTGTTCGGCAGTCAATGGGGCCGGATGATGGAAGCGTTGGTCGAACCGGCTGCCCTCAAACTCTTTCAGGAACGCGGCATTCAAGTCCATCATATCTACCAACGAATGAAAAGCCAACAAAATGGTCATACCTTGGAGTTGGATTTGGTGCTAGAAAATGACAATGAAGTGGTCATTATTGAAGTCAAGAGTACGTTGCGGGTCAATGATGTGCGAGATTTTTTGGATGACTTGAGCCAATTATTTGTCTTCGTCCCCCGCTACCGGAGCTACAAAGTATATGCTGGGGTAGCCGGGCTGGAGATTGTGGAAGATGCCGACCGCTATGCCTACCGCCAGGGCTTGTTCGTGTTGAGCTTCAGCGGCGAGGGCGTCGTACAGATCAAGAATGACCCTGCTTTCCGCCCCAAAGATTTCGCCCTCGAGGCCGATCAAACGGCGTAATCCCCGACCGGGGGCAAGCCAGCCTCCTCTATCCAAAAGTCTGTTGTCTCCTCAACAGAACCCTCCACTCTCCCCAAATCCGTTCTATTCCTCAATTCGTTGTAGTACCCCTGTGCGGTGAAGCCGAAGTCCGTCGGCCTCTCCCCATTCGCCCACCGCTCCCTTCGACAGGCTCAGGACAGGCCTCGCCATACGGCAAATACCGCACCTCCGAGACCACCGCCCCGCTGCTATCGTCGTCGATTTTGGATTTTAGATTGCCGATTTACGATTGTCAATGAACGGCCCTCACTCCAAAATCTTAAATCGTAAATCGCAAATCGACCGCCGTGAGTGTAATACTTGGTCACGCTCTTGACGGTGATCGGCCCGATCTGCTCGACGGCGCTGTTGTTCACATTGTCTGTGGTCGTCACCTCGAAGTAGTATTAGGCATCGGAGGTGCCGATGAAGGCGGCGCTCGTCTCCACCGTATCGGTCAGCTACTCCTGCCAGGTCCCCACCTCGCCGAGGCGGTAGCGGATGCCGAAAAAACTACACTGAATGGTGAAATCAACGAAATGCCACGATGATACCATTTGTTCTATTTCCCAATTCGTTGTAGTTCCACTCCGGGCGACGGTGAAGCGGATGGGGACGGTCATCGTCACTACCGGCGGCAGAGTGTCGTGGGTTGAAAGAAAAAGAGCGTCTCATTGTGAGACGCTCCTACGACCAACCCAAGTGTTGGAGTTCCCGTTAAGCGCAACCTCCAACCTACTCGGCTGCAACCGGCGCAAAATTGCGGTGATGTGATATGCCCGCTATTTCGTCAGAAACCTGTTAGGCAACCATTGTCCTGCTTAAACCAACCGCTTCCGCACCTGAGAACTAATATTGTCCAAAATAACGACCACGATGACGATAGCCCAGACCGCCGTCCCGGCTTTGT
>CAZWZZ010001253.1:0-1940 GCA_964638395.1 uncultured Caldilineaceae bacterium | reverse complement strand
CTTCAATCACTTTCAGCACAATCGTCTTCAGATCCTCTTGACTCAACTTATCGCTACCGGCGGCCATATAGCGCAAGACCGTCTGAATGTATGCCGACGCCGTCGGTAGTATGTCAAATTATGTGTAAAAAGAAGGACCGGCTCAAAGTTTAGGTGGAATAGGAATTCTCCTAAAATTGATGCCGCGAATGACGGCAAAGAACATTAACAAACAACTATTTTCATTGCGAAAGGCCGCGCCCATCTTTTTAGAGCGGCGCTTGACTTCCAGAAACATGCGCTCAATGACATTGGTGGTGCGGATGGTCTTCCAGTGTTCTTTGGGGAAGTCATAAAAGGTGAGACAAGCCTCCAAATCACGGTTCAAGCACTCAATGGCGGTCGGATAAAGAGGCTTATATTTTTCGATAAAAGCAGCAACCTCTTGGTCAGCTTTTTGGCGGTTGGCCTGGTAGAAAATAGCCTTCAGTTCCGGTTTGACCTGCTCTTGCTGTTTTTTGGGAATGTAACCGAGAATATTGTCCATTTTGTGTTTGACACAGCGTTGGCGGGCGCTCTCAGGAAATTTGTGAGTGACCGCGTTGATCGTCGCCTGATTGCCGTCGGTGATCCACAAACCGACTTTTTCAACGCCTCGTTGTTTCAAATCATCCATCAGATCTTCCCAAGCCATCTGGTTCTCTCGTTCGCCCACGCGGAAGGCTAACACCTCTCGTTCACCCTCAACGGTGATCCCGATGACGGCTAAAATCGGCATTTTGTGCCCTTCATTGCCGTAAATGACACTGAAATAGGTGCCATCGGCAAAGGTATAGAGATATTCAGGGGCTAATTGTCGCTTTTTCCAGCTCTCGAATTCATCTTCCAGGCCGTGGAAGACACGGGACACCGTCGAGGGACTGGGTTTGGTTCGGGTCAACTTTTCAACGATTTTGCCGACCTGAGCCGTGCTGCCGCCGCTGACGAACATATCACAGATCGCTTCATCCAGTTCTGCCTGCCGCCGTTGATACCGCTCAAAGACTTGGGTCTTAAAGCCTTTGCGGGTGCGAGGCACCGGTAAGGCTTCAATCTCTCCCATCCCGGTCACCAAGTTACGGCTATAGTGTCCATTCCGATAATCCCGCCGACTGACCGTCCGTTCGTAGGCCCCGGCCCCGACATACGCTTCTACTTCAGCCTCTAGCACTTCGATTAGGGTATAGCGCACCGCTTCTCGTAATTTTTCACGCAACAATTCGTGAAATTCAGTTTGACTTACTATCTCTTGTTGTGTACTCTCCTGCTGGGGAGTCATGGTATCCTCCTTGTTTTTGTTTCGTCGCAAAATTTTAGGATACCGGCTCCCTTCTTTTTACACAACTCTCAGTATACTACCATATAAATGGGTATCGTCTACACAAGTTGCCCCCTAACAATGCAATTGGTAGCGAATTGCTAACGCTGCGATTTTTGGAAGGTGCTGGGCCTGCGGTTGTTCTTTAAATCGGTGCGAGTTTTAGCTGGCCCGCAATCGCCACAATTGCGGCGTTAGGTGGCAAAATCCAATGGAAACTTTATGAGTACTAATAATCCTCGATACCCTAATTGTGGTGGGTATAAAACTGAATCACAGGGTAACGCCAGTATTTTTGGCCTAATATTTTTATTTATTCTTTATGTACTTTGTTGGTATAGCAACTTGGGGAATTGGTTGTTTCATAGGTCTTTTCTCTTGGCCTTGGTTTAAGCGAAATATGGATAAAGCAGTAAATGAACCGGGATATGTGTGTAATATCTGCGGTTATAAATGGATACTATAACCCTGATGAAAATAAATAAAAGCTTTGCTTTAATAATTCATTTGAGTTAAGATAAAAAGACCTGCGAAATCTCGCCCACTTTACAGGACTTTGATGAGGTTTTTTATAGCCTTAAGTTTAGATAAAAATGATTGACAT
>CAZWZZ010001252.1:0-1944 GCA_964638395.1 uncultured Caldilineaceae bacterium | reverse complement strand
TCTAACAAATGCTCCAAATCACTACGTAGCTCCTCAGTCTCGAAGCCAAAGGGATAGGTCAACAGCAGCTCCCGCTCCGGCCCGACCAGATAGACGCGGGCGGTGTGGTTGATCAGATACTCCGCATCCGAGCCGGCCATTTCGACCCGCTCGGCGAACGCGCCGTAATCTTTCATGACCGTCTCGATTTTGGCGTAATCGTCGGTCAGGCCGATAAAGCTCGGATCAAAGACCGAAACATACCGGGCCAGTGCTTCCGGGGTGTCCCGTTCAGGATCGGCGGTGATGAAGAGGACGTGAACCCGCTCCCGACCTTCCAGCCCCTCCAACGCCTCGCGGATGTCATTCATCGTCAGCGGGCAGACATCGGGGCAGAAGGTGTAGCCAAAATAGATCAGGGCGATGTCCCCTTCGATGTCACTGAGATGGAAGGGTTGGCCGTCGGTAGCGGTCAATTCAAAATCGGACAGCGGCAACGGCGGGTCGAGCAGATTGCCCTGGTACTCGTATGTACTCTGGCAGCCCATCATCAACACCCCTAGCAGAACCAGGGCCGCTGTCCAGAGCCATAAACGTCGTTGATTTAACATAGAATCTCCTTTCTACATCAGGTTTATAGAGTTTCAGTGGATCCAAATTTGACGCTCGGAAGGGACTTGTAACCCCGACCGCCGGTTGCAAACCGGCTCGGAGCGCAAAAATCTGGATGTACTGAATCTTGGAATTGCCTTAATAGCTGAGTACCCTGACATTATCAGCGAACAGGGCTGACCCAATCAGGTCGGGACTACTCACCACGGCCCCCTCGATCAAATCATTTTCGGTCATACCGCCCACATTTTCCAGACACATTGGGCAGACCAACAGCGTGCCGCCATCTTTCATGAAAATTTGCAACATCTCTTGCAAGGTTTTGCCGCTGATATGAATGTTTTGGGGGATATTCTTATCGGCCAGGCGTACCCCTTCGACGTTTAAGAAAATGGTAACCGGTATATTTTGTTCTTTCATCATACGGGTGGAAAAGCTGATAGCCATGGCGGCCCGATCCATATCATCGCTGGTAATGTTGACCAGCAGACTTTTATCTTCAGCCCACGCTGCCGGGGTCGGCGGTTTTTGCACGGTCGCCGTCGGGGTCACGGTTGCGGCCAGGGGGGCCGCCGCCGCCTCATCACCAAGACGGGGTACCCCTTCGCCCTCGGCGAACAGAAATAAACTCAAAAGGACGACGGCTACGGTCAAGACGATTAGCAGTAAGTTCTGTAATTTCACGATGATCTCCTTGTTTATTTCATTGTTTAAAAATAGATGTCAGACTTGACGCCACAGCAACGTACAAGCCTGTTCAGCCGGCACAATCGACGGCTGATGACGTCAAACCAGGTTTCTGAAATTGTCGTGTCAGTTGAGAGAGAGCGTTAAACGATGCGGAACAACGTGCGGGGCGGTTCTTCCGGCGGCGCAAGCCACGCCGACCGACCCGCGAGGGAGGCGGTTTGTTTCAACCAGCCATAATCTGCGGGCGGGGGGGATGCCAAGAGGCTGACGAGCAGGTAGCCGGTATTAAACCCGGCCTGTACCAACTCAGCCAGCCGGAGCGAAATATCTCTGGGGGTCCACAGGTCGCGCTGCGTGAGACGCTGCGCTTTAAGATGTTGGGCAACCTTATCTTTCAGATGGGTGGGCAGCCCGTCGTGAAGATCGAGGGGTTTGGCAAAAACAGCCAGTTGATAGCGAGGCAGGGCGTGGCTACTGGCCAGAACATTCAGATGGATCAGCGGTACGAGACCGCCGACCCATAGAATGAACAGGCTATAAATCAATTTTTTGGTGAAGCTGATAATCTTTTTATTTGTTTGCATAGATTTTCACAAAGTGGCAGGCCCGTCATCTTAATGACAGCCGCCAACTTTGTCAAATCCGGCACAGCAATTCAAAATT
>CAZWZZ010001251.1:0-1950 GCA_964638395.1 uncultured Caldilineaceae bacterium | reverse complement strand
CACGCCGACCGATTTCCGGGCCGCCCCCCCCTTCAACACCATCCTCGGCCCGCTGACCACGCTTTTTCGGACCCGCCCCGGCTTCACCGAAGAAAACACACTCTTTCTGGGTCTCCTGGCCCCTCTTCTGGCTCTCCTGGCTTTCGTCCCCCGCCCCAAAAAATTATCAATTCCTGATTATCAATTCCTGATGACTCATCACCCCAAAACCATCCTCGTGACCCTCTTTCTCATCTTCGTCCTGACCATCCTCTTGACCTTCTCCACTCCGTACACCCTCCTGGCCACGCTCCTGCCCCCCAGCACCATCATCCGCGTTCCCCCCCGCTGGATCATCCCGGCCACCTTCGCCCTGGCCGCCCTGGCCGGATTCGGCTACGCCCGGCTGGAAACAATTATCCGCAGAGCGCAGGTATCACTCACCGCTCAGCAGTTATCAATCCCCCAATCTCCCCCTCTGCCCATCACCCCATCTCCCAATTCCCCCCTCTCCCCCTCGCCCCCTCTCTCATTGTTCATTGTTCATTGCTCATTGTTCATTGTTCATTGCTCATTCTTCATTATCCTCCTCCTGCTCCTCGCCGAATCGCTCGCCCTGCCTCTACCCCTGGCTCCTGTTCGGAACCAACAACAACTCAACCCGGCTTATGCCTGGCTGGCCGCCCAGCCGGGTGATTTTTCATTGATCGAGTTGCCGTTGCACAGCGCCCCGGCCCCTGAATTTCCCGAAGTCAAACGACTCTACGCCAGCACCCAGGGCTGGTGGTCTCTGGTCAACGGCTACTCCGGCTACACCCCGCCCCGCCAGCCTCGTCTGGCCCAGGCTATCGCCGATTTTCCTGCGCCGACCGCTGTGACCGCTCTGCAAAATTTAGCCGCCACCCTGCCCGCCGAGTCCCGCCCCCTCTACCTCCTCGTTCATCCCGGCGAGGCTCCCTTCGACCGGAGCCACTGGGAGGAAACGGCCCGCTGGCAGGCGGAGCGGCAGCCGGCCCTGCTGCCCATCGCCCAATTCGAGGGGGATTACCTGTATCGAGTCCAACCGCCCGACCCGGACCGGTTCGCCCGTCCCCTGGCCACCTTCGGTCCCGACCAGGCCATCCGCCTTCTCGACGCCACCTTTGACCAATCTTCGTCGCTTGCCGAAACAGGCGTTACGGTTTACGCTTCACGTTTTACGTCGCCTCGCCTCCGTCTCTACTGGCAAACCACAAAGCCGCTCTCCACCCCCTACACTCTCTTCATCCACCTCCGCGCCCCGGATGGCTTCATCCGCAGCCAGGCCGACGGCCCCCCCGTCAGCGGCCATTACCCGACGACCGTCTGGACGCCCGGCCAGATCATCCGGGACATCCACCGCCTCTCTGAAGATGACCTCAACCGGGCCGATCATCTGGCCATCGGCCTTTACGACCCGGCTACCGGCGAGCGGCTACCCGCCTTCGGCCCGGATGGGCAGCGGTTGCCGGAGGATGCCGTGATCCGAGATATTGCGAAATAAAATAGAAAAAGGAAAAAAATGCTCACGGTCGTGCAAATTGGACAAAAATCATAGTTTGCTTTAATATGTTTCGTTGTTATAATTGTATTAAAGAATACATTGAAAAATTGACGAAAGGAGTAATATTTTGGCCAATATCAAATCGGCAATCAAACGCGCTCGCCAGAATGTCAAGCGGCGCGAACAGAACCGCTACTATCGGACCACGGCCCGGAACTATGTCAAAAGAGCTCGTAAGTTGATCGAGCAAAATGAGCTGGACGCGGCCGAGGAAACGATCCAATCTGCGGTGAAAGCGCTGGATAAAGCCGCTCAAAAAGGCACAATCCATCCCAACAATGCCGCCCGGCGTAAATCTCGGCTGATGAAGGCCCTGAACAAAGCCAGAGCCGGCATTTCCGCCTGAATTTGCCCCTCCCCCAATTTATCCTCGCCTGCTCCGAAGATGG
>CAZWZZ010001250.1:0-1953 GCA_964638395.1 uncultured Caldilineaceae bacterium | reverse complement strand
GGAATTTGAATTGATGATGTTTGAGTAACAACAGCAATGAAAATGGATTGTAAACATACAGTTCCCTGTCTGAAAAACGATAGCCATTGTACCAATGTTTGACTCTCTGGAGGGTGGCTTGATACGATAAACCGGTTGCTTCAGCCAGACTGGTGAGGCGGTCGGCCAAAGTCGCCTCCAGTTCTGCCTGGGTAATCCCCAACATAGCGGCGTAGGTGGGGGTCATCGAAATATCTTCTAAGTTATTCAGACCGGAAAAGACGGAGATTTTAGAGAATTTGGTCACCCCGGTCAAAAGGACAAAACGCAGATAGGGATCGCTGGCTTTGATGGTGGTGTAGAAGCCTTTCAGAGTCTCTTTGACTTCGTCCCGGGTGGGTTTGGTCAGGTGATCCAAAATCGGTTTGTCATATTCATCGATCAGGATGACCACCCGTTTATCCTGGCCGAGTTTTTGGATCAATTCTCCAAACCGGGTGCTATAGGTAGTGTGCTCCAGATCAATATCAAATTGTTTGGCCCACTGGTTGACTTGAATGAGTAAATAGTTTTGGAGCTGGTCGGGTGTTTCAGTCCGGGCTTTGCTCATATCAATGAGCAGGACGTGATATGGCTCAAAAGCATAATCGGTCTGTTGGGTCAGCCACAAGCCTTCAAATAACTCTCGTTTCCCCTCGAAGATGGCCTGCAAGGTAGACACCAACAACGATTTGCCGAACCGGCGCGGCCGGGAGAGAAAATAAATTCCTTTGGCCGGTTCGATCAGGTGGTAGATATATTCTGTTTTATCCACATATAGAAAATTGCCGGTGATAATATCCGCAAAGGTGTGAATGCCAATTGGTAAATGTTGCATCATATCCCCCGTCTCTTTATATAACTTTCTACGCCGGGTGGATTGACCCGGACTCAGGCTTAACATCTTCTCTCTGGTATTATACCACACCCCATCCGGCTCTATAAACAGGAATACTCAATCGGGCTTGGTCTGTTAGCCAGATTCGTTTATAATTGAGGAGGTGTTCAGTTTCTTAAATGTCAGCATAATGACGGTTTGCCGTTGAGCAAACATCTCAAAATAGCGTTACTATCATCAACGAGGCCCGCGATGTCGAAATCAGGTAAACGAACGACGCCCAAATACAAACGATGGCTCATCAATATCATCATCCTGATTGTGGTGACCATCGTCATGCTCCTCCTCAGCGAAATGGCCTTTCGCTGGCTCGATGGCTATCAAATGTCAACCATCGAACTGAACCAAAATCCTGATGCCGTTCAACCCGCACAGTGAATCAGCGAGTCACCGAACCCTATGAACCGACACATTGTGAAATCCCTCTTGTGGTCATTGCTTCTGGTCAACCTCCTCCTCCCGGCTCCCGCGCCGGTCGCGGCCCAAACAACGCCGCCGGACACCTGCGCCGAGGTGTACACCGTCCAGGCCAGCGATTGGTTGAGCAAAATCGCCGATAAATTCCTGGGCAATGTCCAGGCCTATCCGGCCATCGTCGCCGCTACCAACGAGTTCCACGAACAGGATAGCTCCTTCGCCCGCATCACCAACCCCAATGTGATCGAGACGGGCTGGAAAATCTGTATCCCGGTCAAGCAAACCGCCGAAAAGCTGTTGACCACCCCGGAAGTCCCCCCGGTTCCCGTCGAGACCGAGATCATTGCTCCCGGCGTGGAGCTGTACACCCTCGACGATTTTGTGGCCACGTTCGAGTTCGGCGACGAGGTCAACGCCCGCTGGATTTATGAGTCGCCGGAGCGCATCCAACGGTATGAAATTTCGGAGGACTTTACGACCACGCACAACCAATACGGCTACCGGGCCAACTATTTCTGGAACGACTATCTCAGCGATAACTATTTCATCACCACCGGCATCTTCGACACCGTGCCCGCTCAGGTCAGGGTCTTCAGCCCGCCCTGGCAAACGGTTTACCC
>CAZWZZ010001249.1:0-1960 GCA_964638395.1 uncultured Caldilineaceae bacterium | reverse complement strand
CCCCAAATCTCCTAATCCCCGCTATGACATCGTTGTTTTTAGGGCAATGGCTGAACAGCTACATTTTTTCATCGTTGATGGAACGCATCACCTCCTTTTACCGGGTCACTTGGTTTATGAGGATTGCCGAACCACAAGCTCGGCGGGCAGAATGATTTCTTTTTGAGCAATAGAGGTGTTGTCGATGAGGTTGAAGAGCATCCGGGCGGCTCGCTGGCCGATGTCCCGGCTGGGCTGGCGGACGGTGGTCAAGCCGGGATTGACATCCACCGCCGCCGGGATGTTGTCGAAGCCGACGACGGCCACATCATCCGGCACGGTTAGATTGGCGGTCTGGACGGCCCGGATAGCGCCCATGGCCATACGGTCGTTGAAGGCAAAAATGGCCGTCGGCGGGTCGGGCAGCGCCAGCAATTGCTCCGTCGCTACCTGTCCGCTGAGGCGAGTGTAATCACCATACACCATCAGGGCCGGGTCGAACGAGAGACCGGCCTCGGCCAAAACCTGCCGGTGACCCCGGAGCCGCTCGTCGAGAGCGGCTACCGCGCCGGTCGGTGGGCCGTTGATGAGGCCGATGCGCCGGTGGCCACGCTCCAAAAGATGGCGCGTGGCCGCTTGAGCGCCGCCAAAATCGTCACTATGCACAAAGTAGCCATCGGGATGGGCGCGGTCGTAGCCGAGGGTGATGAAGGGGTAATCCTGCTGCACTAGCAGGTCGCTGCCGGTTTCGCTGCGGGCCGTTTCGATGACCAGAGCGCCGTCGGCGACGCGGTTGTGGGCGAAGCGTTTGAAGGCGTCCGTGCCGGAGGCGGAGTCGCCGGCGGTCGAGAGCAGGACGTTGTAGTTATGGGCGTTGGCTTCGGCGTCGATGCCGCTCAATTGTTTGAGCAGGTGGGGGTCGCGGGTGAGGTAGTCCGCATCGTAGGGGATAATCAGACCGATGACATAGAAACGACGCCGGGCCAGGCTGCGGGCGGCCAGACTGGGCCGGAAGTTGAGGGTGTCGATAGCCTGTTTGACCCGACGGCGCGTCGCCTCGGTCACGCCGGATTTGTTGTTGATGACACGGGAGACGGTTTGGTAGGAGACACCGGCGGCAGCAGCAACATCTTTGATTGTGGCTCGCTTCTTTGCGTTGGCCAATTTGCTACTCACTTTGCTTAAGAGATGTATTGCGTTCGGTGACGTTCGGGGGGAAAAGAGAAAATGTGAACGTTCACGTGAACGTTCACATTTTAACACAGAACGGTTTGGCTGTCAAGCGTTTAGGTCACGGCGATGTAAATTAATCGGTCAGAATGGCCATATGCTTGGGTCAAACCAAACCATCGACCGCATTGCCTTTGCCTTAGGTTTTCAAATTTGGGCCGGAGGTTGATATGAGTTACGCAGTTGAGCGACAAACGCATCCCTTCGACAGGCTCAGGACGCGGCCTCGATACGTTCTTTTTAAGGATACTCCGGTTGCGAACTGTGTAACTCATAAATGGCGTCCGTCAGAACATCGTGCAGAAAAACGTGAAAGGTAGCGTTAGTGAACATTGGTCGGACATATGACTGGTTGCACCAAATGGCAAAAAGTCTTCACATTAATGTGAAGACTTTTTATTTAAGAAACGATTATGTGCCAACGGCGATCTCAGGGATTTCTCGCTATTGCTCGAAATGATAGGCCCAAGTCAGTTCACAAAGCCGATAAGACGAGTGGCGTGGTCGGGGCGGCGGAGCTTGGCCAGGGCCTCCTTCTCGATCTGGCGGATACGCTCCCGGGTCAGGCCGAAGCGCTCGGCTACATCTTGCAGGGTCAACGGCTGACCATCCCGCAGGCCATACCGCAGTTCGACAATGCGGCTCTCGCGGGCCGTCAAGCCGTTCAAGGCCCGCCGGATTTCGATCTCCAGCAGGGAGGAGTCCACCTGATCCTCCAGGTCCTGGGTCAGATCATTCTCGACGAAATCGG
>CAZWZZ010001248.1:0-1967 GCA_964638395.1 uncultured Caldilineaceae bacterium | reverse complement strand
GCAACGACCCGACCACGCCCAGCACCGACCATTCACGGGAGCGCGTGCCCGTGCTAGTTTTTGGTCAACAGGTCAAGCCCAACGTTACCCTCGGCACGCGCTCCAGCTTCGCCGACCTCAGCGCGACCATTGCTGATCTGCTCCACATTCCGTGGCGCGGGGCGGGCGACAGTTTTGCGGAGATGTTGATTTAGAGCGAGATTGGGGATAAGGGGATTAGGAGATTATTGATCGTGAGTCTTCCCATCTCCAATCTCCTAATCTCCATTTGGTTGGGAGAATCTATGACCGAAGGTGCATTGATTGCCCAGGGTACAATATTGTTCATCACCCTGTTCACGATGATGATGGGCATGATTTTTACCCTCGTGCCGCCTATTCCCGGCACGCTGTTGATCTGGGCCGGGGCTATTTTCTACGGCGTGGCTCTCGGTTGGGAGAATTTAGGCTGGTTGACCTTTAGCGTTCTGACGGTGTTGATGCTCGTCGGCATCATCGCCGATGTGTTGGCCGGACATTTTGGGGCCAGAGCCGGCGGCGCGGCCTGTTCGAGTATCGCCATAGGGGCCGTTCTGGGCCTCATTTTGGGTATTGTAGCTGGACTGGCCGGGCCGATTGTCGGCTGTCTGGGCGGGTTGGCGGGGACGCTGGGCGGCATCTTGCTGATGGAGCGCTGGTATCGTCGGGAGTGGGCCGGGGCCATCAGAGCCGTCAAGGGGTATGTGGCCGGGGCCTCGCTGGGGATTGCGGCCAAAGTCACTTCCGGAGTGTTGATGTTTGCCGTGTTTTTGACGCGGGTCTATGGTTAGGGCTGATTCACGTCTCCAACATCGGCACTTTCACCCCCTGCGCCTTCGCAAACGAAATCGCCTCCTCATACCCGGCGTCGGCGTGGCGGGCGACGCCCAAGCCGGGGTCGATGGTCAGCACCCGCTCCAGACGGCGGGCGGCGGCCTCGCTGCCGTCGGCCACGATGACCTGCCCGGCGTGGATGCTGTAGCCGATGCCGACGCCGCCGCCATGGTGGAGGCTGACCCAGGTCGCTCCACCGGCCACGTTGGCCAACGCATTGAGCAGCGGCCAATCGGCGATAGCGTCGGAGCCGTCTTTCATGCCCTCGGTTTCCCGGTTGGGGCTGGCCACGGAGCCGCTGTCGAGATGATCCCGGCCAATGACGAGGGGGGCGCTGACCTGGCCGGAAGCGACCAACTCGTTGAATTTTAGCCCCGCTTTAGCCCGCTCGCCGTAACCCAGCCAGCAGATGCGGGCCGGTAAACCCTGAAACTCGATCTGTTCCTGGGCCATCGTAATCCAGCGGCGCAGATGCTCATCCTCCGGGAATAGCTCCAGAATGGCCGCGTCGGTAGCGTAAATATCCTGCGGATCGCCGGAGAGGGCCACCCAGCGGAACGGCCCTTTGCCCTGACAAAAGAGGGGGCGGATGTAGGCCGGGACGAAGCCGGGGTAGTCGAAGGCTTTTGTCAGGCCGTTGTCGTAAGCCCGCTGGCGGAGGTTGTTGCCGTAATCGAAAACGACGCTGCCTTTGGCCTGCCAATCCAGCATGGCCTGCACGTGGCGGGTCATCGAGTCGATGGCCTGTTGCTGGTACGCCTGGGGATCACGCTGGCGTAGGGCGTTGGCTTTGTCAATCGACAGGCCGACGGGGATGTAGCCGTAGAGGGGATCGTGGGCCGAGGTTTGGTCGGTGACCACATCCGGCAGGACGCCCCGCTCGACCAGCTCCGGCAAAATCTCCGCCGCGTTGCCGATCAGGCCGACCGACTTTGGCTGTTCGGCGGCTAGGGCCTCCTCAACCCAGGTCATCGCTTCTTCGAGATCGTCGGTGATGGCGTCGATCTGCCGCAGCGACAGCCGCCGCTCGGCCCGCCAGCGATCCACCTCCACCAGGAGGCCGACCCCCTCGTTCATCGTTACCGCCAACGGTTGCGCCCCGCCCATCTCGCCCA
>CAZWZZ010001247.1:0-1969 GCA_964638395.1 uncultured Caldilineaceae bacterium | reverse complement strand
TAAATGGGCCATGACCACGACAGCAAAGGGGTTGTCACTCTGCTCCAAATCGGCCAATTTTTCCCACTGATGTACGTGAGCATTAATGATTCGTTGGGTTGTCAATTAAGCACCTCGTATTTCCACTATTTTTACATGATAAATCTTCCTGTGTTATAGCGTAGCTTTTATTGATATGGGAATGGCACTTCACGTTCCTGCGGCCTAACGTCTAAGTTGAGCGGCGGCCTGACGAGACAAAGTGAACCCAACAGGTGGGAATACAAACACCGACGCTCTTACCAGCTAGATTGACAGCATACTCATCCCCACCCGCCTCAGGCTTCTCAGCCAACACCCTGACACTATTGAGATGGTAGTAGCCGTCCGCTCCAACGCCTTGTTCAAGGAACCGGGCCTTTGGGGATTACGCCGCCATTATTTTTTCCAACCTCAGCACCCCCGGTTGTTTTAGCAATGACAAGGCCCTGTCAATGACGGTTTTTAGCCCTCAATCACCCGTTGGCAACGGCTCCAACGGCGACAAATAAGCCGCTTTTTGGGCAGTTAGCCTACTTCGCCCTTCCCGCGACCGGGCTATTCCTGCGATTTGGCTCACAGCCAGAGTGTCAGCTGGCTGGGTTGCCCCCCCAGAGCCAAAATGAACAGCCCCAGCCAGGGCCACTGCTCAAACGTTGTTTGCGCCACCAGGCTGCCTGTGGCTCCACAATGAGGACAGCGATCCACCTCATCGCCCAAAACCTCGGCCAACCATTCGGCCAGAGTTAGCTCGACCACTTCCGGCAACTCCGCCTCTAGCCCCAGCAACGTTCGGCAGCGGGGCAACTTCTCCGCTCTCGCGCTTGAGTGATGCAGTCCATAATAGCGGATGCGCTTATAGCCGGGCGGCAAAACGTGGCTCAACCAGCGGCGGATGAACTCTGCCACCGGCAAGGTCAGCCTTTTCTTTTTGCCCTGGCCGCCCCCCTCGCCCCGCTCTTTATTGTCATAATACTCAAAGGTGACGGTATCATCCGCCATTTCCAACAACCGATAGTTAGAAATAGCCACCTGCTGCACATACCGGCTCAGATACTCAATCACCGTTTCTGGGTCGTCAAACGGTTTGGCAAACACTTCCCACTTTAAGGCCCACACCTCGGCCAGCACTCCCTCTACATCAAGCTGGCCCGTCTCGCCCAGTTGCCGCAGTTTCCCCTGCCGATACTGTTGCTGCAACCCGTCCAATAACTTGTCCCGATACAACGCTGATAACGCCACCACGTCTAACAGATACCGCCTATTTTTGGGTCCC
Organism: uncultured Caldilineaceae bacterium; assembly: GCA_964638395.1. Taxonomy (GTDB): domain Bacteria; phylum Chloroflexota; class Anaerolineae; order 4572-78; family J111; genus CAZWZZ01. Next base: position 675 of record CAZWZZ010001247.1, on the reverse strand, counting down.
ACCCACCGGCTACGATCCAGGGCCAACCCGCCCCCGGTCACGATACAATGCAGATGATAATGCTCATCCAGCTTTTGCCCCCAGGTATGCAAGACCGCTGTGATCCCTAACTCGCAACCCAATTCTTCTCTCGCCATCTGCTGCAAACTTTGTGTCGCGCTCTCAAACAACAAATTGTAAAAACACCTTTGATTTTGGCGAATCAGGGGATTGAGGGCGTGATCTACCGTGAAGACGATATGAAAGTAGGGGATCGGCAACTGCATCACCTTTTGCTTTTCGACCCACTTGGCTCGCTCAAATTTCTGGCACTGGTTGCAGTGCCGGTCTCGACAACTATTGAAGCGAAACACCAGTGCCTCACATTCTTGGCACTGCTCTATTCGCCCCCCCAATTGCGGCGTGCGACAGGCCAGCACCGACCCGACCACTTTGGCTTGCTGCGGTGTGACCGGGTGCTTCTCTTTATACTCTGCCCAATATTCCCGAAAAATGTCGGCTACCGTCAGTTCGGTTTGGGGGCTATCATAGACAATAGGGGTGCCTGTTGACATTCGCCTACTTTACCACACCCCTCTTTTCCTGCCAAATTATAGCCCTACTAGAACATATGTTCCTTGAACTACTTAATAGATAGAAACCTTAAATATATACATCTATATGCATGCATATACG
>CAZWZZ010001246.1:0-1969 GCA_964638395.1 uncultured Caldilineaceae bacterium | reverse complement strand
TACGGTTTCGCTACGCTCACCTACTCGGGATGCTACGAACTTAATGACATTGAATGGGTGCCAAATTCGTGTTAGTCAGTTTGGTATCCCCGCATCGACATTTTGCCAATATCGTCACAAGACAATTATAATTAGACCTTTAGACCTTGATGAGGAAACGAACCGTTGCCCCCCAAAACTCCCCAAAAATCACGCCCCCCAAAACCACCGCTAGGTTTGTGGCCGACCATTCTGCTGATTGTCCTGATCGCCTTTGGCCTGGTGGCCCTGTTCGGCCTGTTGGTTTATCTCTTTTTGGATGGCGTGCAGCGTCTCAACCTGCCGACAGTTGTATATTTGGCCATTTTCGTTATCATTTCCGGTATCTTTGCCTGGCTCATCAAACGCTTGACGGACATCCTGTCCGGGATGAGTCACCTGTGGTTTCCCGAAGATACAGAGGATGATACCGAACAATGACATTCAAGCCCTTCAAACAGACTGTCCGGCGCTGGTTCTTGCTCCTGAGCCTGTTCCTTCTACCGCTCCTGTCGGCCTGTTCGCTCCAAACGGCTGTCGGCTTCGACCAACCGACGCCCACCCCGGCGGCCTCGCCCACGCCACTACCGACGCCCATCCGGGTCTTCCAAAGCACCATTTCCGCCGATGGCGAGGTGGTCCTGCCGTTGCCGCCCCAGGTTTTCAGCTTCTCCTCAGCCGGGGCGACCGGCACGATTGAAGCGGTATTCGTCGTTCCCGGCCAGGAAGTGACGCAGGGGGATCTGCTGGTCCAGGTTGATGATACCGACCTACGCAACGCACTGGCCCGAGCCGAAGCCAGCCTGGCCGCTCTCCAGGCCCAGATCGCCAGCGAATCGGCCCCGGCTCTCGAAGGGGACATCCGCGAAGCCGAGACCAATCTGGCCACCGCCCGCACCGAGCTGGCCGATCTGTTGGCCCAGCCGTCGGAGGAGGCCATTACCCAGGCCGCCGCCGATCTGCGCCTGCGGGAAGTGGAGCTGCGGGAAGCGCAGGAGGCGTATGATCGGGTGGCCTTCGCCGAGGGTATCGGCCTCAGCCCTCAGGCGGCCGAACTCCAGCGGGCGACCCTCAACTATGAGCGGGCGCAGGCCATCTATGAGGAAGCCACCAAACCGGCCACCGACGCCCAACTGGCCGCCGCCCGGCTCCAGGTGGTGCAGGCCGAGAACCGGCTGGAGAAACTGGAATCGGGGCTGCGCCCGGAAGAGGAGGCCCTCAACGCGGCCCGGCTACGCGAGTCACGGTTGCAGGTGGAGGAGGCCCAGGCCAACCTGGCCGATGCCCAACTGTTCGCCCCCTGGGATGGCGTAGTGACCGAGGTCAACGGAGCGCCCGGTGTCTCCACAGCCAACGCCTCGATCACCATCGCCCGCGTCACCCCGCTCCGTTTCGCCACCAACAACTTCAGCGAGCGGAACCTGGCCGACATCGCGCCCGGCGATGAGGCCACCATCTTCCTCAAAACCTATCCCAACGTTCCCTTCCCGGCAGTCGTCCAGCGCGTCGAGCTGCAATCGACGGCGAAGGATGGGGACACGGCCCTCTTTACGGTCTATTTCGACTTCAACAGCGCCGAGTTCGCCGTCCAGCCGGGGATGACCGGACGGGTCGAAATTTCTATCGAGCCGGAGCAGTAAGCGAGGATGTCTGCGCCCGCCCTCGACCCGGCCGAAACCAGGCCCCGTCAATCCCGTTTGGCCCATCTGCCGACAATTAGCGCCGCCCGCCGTCTGCCCCTCATTTTGGGCGGCGGCGTTTTTCTCGGCAGCCTCCTTCTCTACCTGGCCACCCTGGCCCCGTCGGTCGTCACCCTGTTTGATGACAGCCTCGAATTTCAACTGGTCACCTACCAATTGGGCATCGCCCACCCGACCGGCTATCCGCTCTACACGCTGCTGGGCAAGCTGTTTACGCTGCTGCCGGTGGGCAACGTCGCCTACCGGGTCAA
>CAZWZZ010001245.1:0-1972 GCA_964638395.1 uncultured Caldilineaceae bacterium | reverse complement strand
CCCACATCTACGATACCGTGACCTGGAACGCCAGCGAGTGGGAGCTGACCGTGCCTCTGGAAAATTGAGTAAGCAGTAGTAATAAGACGACATTGGTGAATGAAGCCAAGCTATGCTATGCTATGATTATGGCTACTAATTTCGGAGATTATCGGACAAATGGCCAAGACCGCGTTAGATTTGACCCAAGAAGAGATAGCCGACTATCGGGCTGCGGATCGGCGGCGAAAAATCCGATCCAAACAAGTGCAGCAGCAACGGCTGGAACGTGCCCGCGCCGTGGCTCACCAGGCAGCAGAGTTGCTCAAAACGCAGTTTGGGGCCAGCCGGGTAGTTCTGTTTGGCTCGGTGGCGCGGGGTTATTTTTTCCATCAACGATCCGATATAGACCTGGCTGTAGAAGGTCTTGAAAACCGTGATTTTTGGCGGGCCTGGAGTGCCCTTGATGAGGTTGCTGAGGGGTTTGAAATTGATGTGGTCGGCTTAGAAACTGCCGCTGATAAACTGCGTGAGCAAATCGCCAAGGAAGGGATAATATTGTAATGGTTCATCGTCGAGCCTTAGCCCAACGTATCCGACAAGAACTTTTAGAACAATTGGAGAATACTATTTGAGTCGATACTTAACCATCTTTTTAACCATTTTATGTCTCCTTTCCCTCGCCGCTTGCCAAGCCACCCCACCTCAACCCGCTGACATGATCGCCAACCCCACCGCGTCCCCCTCACCAACCGCCACCATTATTCCCACCCAACAACCTACAATCTCCCAATCTCCCAATCTCCCAACCAGCCTCCCGACGCCGCTCCCCACCACGACCCCAATCTCCCAATCTCCCAATCTCCCCACCGCCCCCCTCCCCCTCAGCGCCTACCCACGCCCGCCCGCCGACAACGGTATGGGCATCCATTGGAGTACCCACCTCTACGCCCAATCGGATGAGGCCACCGAATACTTCGCCGCCGAACTGAGCGAAATGAATATCAAATGGGTCAAGGTGTTGGTCGATGGCCTGACCAACCTCGATCACGACAAAACCATCGAGGCCCTGGTCGAGCGGGAGATCATGCCGATCATCCGCATCTACCAACGCTGCAACGACCCGTACAATTTGGACGAATTGGAGGCCCTGGTCCGTTACTATGTCGAAAAGGGGGTCTACTACTACGACCTCTATAACGAACCGAACCAGCCGGGCGAAAGCGGCGGCTGGTGTGAGCCGGGCGGGGAGCCGCAGCCGGCCTATCTGGCCGAGGTGTGGGCCGAAGCCGCCCGAACGATCTATCAGGCCGGGGGCTATCCGGGGCTGCCCTCCTTTTTCGCGCCCGATCAAAAGAAACCGGATTGGCAAAACGCTTTTTTCTACCGCTTCTTCAACGCTTTGCGAGAGCAAGGCAACGAGGAGACCCTCTACTACTCGTGGGCCTCGATCCACAACTACTTTATCAACCACCCCCCGACCTACCCCTACGATGAAGTCAACCAACTTGGCCCGCCGCTGACCGAAGCGGAAATCGAACGATATGACTTGAGCGAGGCTGATATTTTTGCCATCAACCTCAACCGCGAGTTGGCCCGCATCTTGAAGGTGCGTCCTTTGACGCCAGAAGACGGCGAGCCGTGGGGATTGTCCGCCGAGGAGATCGCGGCGATCAACGAGCGGTACGAGCGCGGGGCGATGATGGGCTACAATCTCTATGAAGACTCGACCGCCTTTTTTCACTTCATTGCCTATCGCAATCAATTTCACGATTTATTTGGTTTCGACATTCCGATGATCTCGACCGAGGGCGGGGCCACCCGAGGCTCTGGCGAGGATCCCCGTTATCCAAAAGTCGATGGACAGACCGTAGCCGACTGGACGCTCTGGTCGGCGGATTATATGCTGGATGACGCGCCCGATTATTATTTCGCCACGATGACCTGGCTGCTGGCTCAGGGTGCCCTCGATTATGAGGAGCCGGTCTGGGAA
>CAZWZZ010001244.1:0-1977 GCA_964638395.1 uncultured Caldilineaceae bacterium | reverse complement strand
GGAGAAATTTTATGACAACGGTCAATGTCGCTGTTTCAAAAACAATCAATGCCCCGGCGGCCACGATTTATGCCATCCTGGCCGATTACCGGACTCATCATCCCCATATTTTGCCCAAAGCCTATTTCACCGGCTTGGAGGTGGAGGAGGGCGGCTTTGGGGAAGGAACCGTGTTTCGCTCCGGCTTGAAAATTATGGGCCGGGAACAGCGCTTCCGCATGCGCGTCACCGAGCCGGAGCCGGGCCGGGTGTTGGCCGAAACCGATGTGGCGACCGGTCTGGTCACTAAATTTATTGTCGAAGATCAGGGGGAGCGCCAAGCTGACGTTACCTTCGAGACCACCATTCAGCCCCAACCCGGCTTACAAGGTTGGCTGGAACGGCTCTTCGTGCCCGGCTTTCTACGGCGCGTCTACCGGGTCGAGCTGCAACAGCTTGATGATTATGTTCAAAGCCAACAAGGATGATTGCTATATGACAGACGATAAATTGACAGACATCCCCCCACCGCTGACCGAGGCGCAGCTCATCGCGGTCACCGTCGGGGAGCGGAAGCCGCTGAACAGCACCATTGATCTGGCCCCCTACGACCCGGCCTGGCCGTTGTGGTTCAAGCGGTTGGAGCAGGAGATTCGAGCGGCGCTCGGCGATAAGGTTTTGCTGCTGGAACATGTCGGCTCGACATCGGTGCCGGGTCTGTTGGCCAAGCCGGTGATTGATATGGTGCTGGCTGTGGCCGACTCAAGCGATGAGGCCGCTTACGTCACACCGCTGGAGGCCAGCGGCTACCGGCTCAGGATTCGAGAACCGGCCTGGTATGAACACCGGCTGCTCAAGCCGCCGGCGGTGGACGGCAATCTGCACGTTTTTTCGGCGGGGTGTGCGGAAATCGAGCAAATGCTGCTGTTCCGCGACTGGCTGCGGAAGCAGGAGGACGACCGCTTGCTCTATGAAACGACCAAGCGGGAGCTGGCCGCTCGCACCTGGAAATACACCCAGAACTATGCCGACGCCAAGTCCGCCGTGGTCCGGGAGATATTGGGCCGGGCGCGACGCTCTGAGCTATTATAGCCCGGGCCGTCATCATCTACATTCGTCATACCGAGACTGGGTATGATAAGCTCCTGGCCGACGGCTCCGAGCGGGGAGCGGACCGGGCCGCCGTCTCGGCGGACATCGAGCGGGTGTTGGCTGACTGGGCAGAGCGGGGGTAATCTTCGTTTCTGCCACCGCTGGCGGTCGTGACCGCCCGGCCGTCCCGTTTGGAACTTGAATGATACCGGGATAGCTTTCCACTCCTTTCTTTTTTCATCCTCCCCCCCCGCTGCTTGTAATTTTAACCCACTCCGCCTAAAATAGTAGCCCAGATGAGGAAAATCACCCAATGAGCCAATCATTACCGACCATCACCATCTACACCGACGGGGCCTGCCACCCCAACCCCGGCCCCGGCGGCTGGGCGGCCATTCTGCTGCGCCCCGATGCAGCAGAGCCACAGGAGCTTTGCGGCGCGGCGGAGAAAACAACCAACAACCAGATGGAGATGCAGGCTGTGTTGTCGGCCCTCAAAACGCTGCCCGATCCCCACCACATCACCCTCTACACCGACTCCCAATATTTACGCCGGGGCATCACCGAATGGCTACCGGTCTGGCAGGAGCGGAACTGGCAAACATCCGGCAAACAGGCCGTCAAAAATCAAGATTTGTGGCGGGCGCTGGAGGCCGAAATCCGGCGGCACGAGATCGACTGGCGCTGGGTCAAGGGGCACGCCGGGGACAAATGGAACGAGCGGGCCGACGAATTGGCTCGGTCGATGATCCCCAAAGCAACGCTGCCTCTGGATGACGAGACGGCCATCCATATCTTCGCCGCTGCCTCCTACTCCGGCAAGCAGAAGACAGGCGGCTGGGGCGTCGTCCTGCGCTACCGGGACACGGTCAAGGAGATGAGCGGCCAGGCCAGGAACACCTCGGC
>CAZWZZ010001243.1:0-1979 GCA_964638395.1 uncultured Caldilineaceae bacterium | reverse complement strand
AGGATAAAACAAAAACGCTCCGCTTGCACCAGACAAGCGGAGAGTTTTTTACCTGGACGATTTATCAGTTTTTCGTCTAGTCATTCCACCAGGCCAGCCGACTCAGACCAGCTTTTGTTTGATGGCCACGGCCACGGCCTCTGCCCGGTTGTTGACGGCCAACTTGGCTAAAATATTGCTGACGTGAAAACGCACGGTGGAGGGGCTGATCGACAGGCGGTCGCCGATATCTACGTTGCTCAAGCCATCGACGATGAGCGCCAATACTTCCCGTTCCCGGTCGGTCAAATCGTGGCCCATCTTTTGGGGCTGAGCCGTGGCCTGGATGAGGGCCTGGGCGGCCTCCGGGGCCAGGGTCGGCTGGCCGGCGTAGGCCGAGCGAATGGCTGCGGCCAGCTCATCGGCGGAGACATTCTTGAGTAGATAACTGATAGCCCCGGCCTGAACAGCCCGCTGGACTAGGGCCTGCTCTTTGAAACTGGTCAGAGCAATGACCCGGATATGCGGGTATTGTTTGCGAATAGCCTGGGTCGCGGCGATACCGTCCGTGCCGGGCATGATGAGGTCCATCAGCACCACATCCGGTTGCAGCGACCCGCAGAGGGTGATCGCCTCCTGACCGTCCCCGGCCTCCCCGACTAATTCCAGATCATCCGTAACCATCAAAAAGGCCGCTAATCCCCGTCGCACCATATCATGGTCATCAACAATAAGCACCCGCACCGGCTGTTCCATGTTCCTACTCCTAATCTATTCCGACGAACCGTGCCACCTGACGAAAATGAGCGTCCCTGCGTCCGGCTCGCTATCAATCGTCAGCGTCGCCTCGAGACTCTTGGCCCGCTCCCGCATAATATTCAGCCCTAACCGCTCCGGCGCAACGCAAGCCGGATCAAACCCCCGACCATCATCATTAATGCGTAACTCGACGACCGGGGCCGCCTCGCCGTTGACATCAACCAGCGTGTGACGGAGGCTGACAATCACCTGATTGGCGCGGGCATGTTTGGCCACATTGTTCAACGCTTCCTGGGCAATGCGATACAGCCCCAGGCGGACATCGGTCGGTAACGAGTCATTCTGCCCCTCGATGACGACTTCAACGGGAATACCCTTGCGCCCCATCACCGCTTCGGCCAATTGGCGCAGCAGATCGCCCAGGCTGGTTTCGGCCAGGGCAGTCGGGCGCAGTTCCAACAACAGCGTCCGCATCTCGGCCAGAGCGCCCCGGCTCAAGAGACGCAGATCTTTCAGTAGCCGGTTCCCCTCCTGCGGGTCTTTTTCCCACAGTTTGGGCAAAACTTCGGTAATCAGCGTCGCAGAAAAAAGATTCTGGGTGACAGCATCGTGCAACTCTCTGGCCAATCGTTGCCGCTCTTCCAGAGCCGCGCTCTTCCGGGCCTGTTCGTGGAGCCGGGCATTTTCGATGGCCAGGGCCGCCCGCTGGCCCAGCGCCGTGAAGAGCCGCCGCTCCTCAACGCTGAACCGGCGAGGTTGGGTATAGCTCACGTTGAAAACACCAAATATCTTTGAATTAATTTTAATGGGAACGTGGACAAATGAGCAAATCCCCTCCGGGTCGGTAATCTGCCGGGCTACCCCGGCATGGCGGTGAGCATCCTCGACGACGACCATTTCTCCACTTCCGGCCGCCTGACCAATAAGACCTTCACCGAGGTCGAAGGCTATCGGCGCCCGGGGCGATATACGGAAGCCACGGGCCGAATGGGGGACCAACTTTTCCCGGCTTTCATCCCAGATCATGGTGGCGCTTTTTTCGACCTCAAGAATGTCGATGGCCACATCGACCAGGGCTTGCAGAACCCGGTCAGTATCCAGGTAACGATATAGCTCTTCATCAGCCCGGTAGAGGGCTTCCAGGGCTTGCCGCCGCTCCCGCTCCTGTTGGTAGAAGCGGGCATTCTCCAGGCCAATGGCCGCCCCGGAGGCCAACAGCATCACCACCCGCTCGTCATCGG
>CAZWZZ010001242.1:0-1980 GCA_964638395.1 uncultured Caldilineaceae bacterium | reverse complement strand
GGTCGGTCGGGTCTACGGGCGGCAGGGCCATCTCTTGCAGCCGCTCCGGCCAGGCCCCACTCAGGCTAAAGGCTCGCTCCGACGTTTGCCAGGCCGGGGGCAGATGATCAAAGAAAGTGTCGTTGGTCAGAACGACCATCGGCTGGGCGGTGTTCAGGACGTTTTGCAACAGGTCGGTGGGGTAGGCCGTTTCGAGGGGCATATAGGCCCCGCCCGCTTTGAGAATGGCCAGGTAGGCGATAACATATTCTAACGAAGTTTCCATATAAATGCCGACCAACGCATCGACGCCGACGCCCTGCGCCTGGAGATAGGCGGCTAATTGGTCGGTCAGGACATCCAGTTCTCGAAAGGTCATCTGCCGCTTGCCCTCCACCACAGCCGGGCGCTCCGGCGTTTGGGCCGCTTGCTCCCGGAATAGCTCGTGGAGACATTTGTCGGCGGGGTAGGGGGCGGTCTCGCCGTGGAGAATTGAAGGGGACAGGGCGGCGACATCCTCTTGCATCGTTTGGACGAGCATTTCCAGCAGGGCGTCTCGGCAGGTTTCGGTATAAAAATGGTCGCCGTCGAACTGTCTCAGCTTGAAGTCACGGGCGGTGTATGCTTCCCAGGCCCACAAATCGGCCTCATCCAGCAGGTCATCAGCCGTGCCGCCCAGCGCCGAGAGGGGGCAGGCCAACAAAGAACCATCAACGCATTGATATGTCTCAGACAATTGAAAATCGGCCCGCAGGGGGGGCAAGATCAGCGCGATCAGTTCCTCATTTTCCAACGCCTCAGCCGGGACAAGCCCCAGACGGCGAATAACGGCCAGCAGTTCGTCGTCCGACAGGCGATACATGAGGCTCTCCGGTTTGGCCAGGTGGGGCGGTTTGTGGGCCGAGGCAAACAGCCGCAGCGGCCGGGGCCACCCGGCCTGTTGCAGATAGCGGGCGACTTCATAACCTACCAAAGCGCCAACACTGTGGCCGAAGAAAGCAAAAGGTTTATCAAAGTAAGCGGGCAGGGCCTCGACAATGGCCGGCACCAGCTCGGTCATACTGTTGATGGAAGGTTCCTGAAAGCGCCCGCCGCGACCGGGTAAATTGAGAGCCAACAGTTCAATCGAGTCCGGCAGGGGATCGGCCCACTCGCGGAAGGCGGAGGGGCCGCCGCCGCCGTGGGGAAAACAGATGAGCCGCCACTGGGCCTGCGGACGGGGCTGGGGACAAACAAACCAGGGTGATGATGCTGATAATGACATAGGTGTATCCTCCTCGATTTGTGATGTTTTACTTGTCATTTATACTCGGCTACCGCTTATGTAACACACATCCTCAATGAGGTGTGGTCGGTGGCAAACCGGGAGCGAGTCTCGAAAAAGGGCGATCCAGGGGAGGGCGAAATCAATCATTATGATGTTGTCAAGGGTGGTTGCGCCGGTAGCACTACCGGCCAGGACTGCACAAATAATTTTTGCCGGATCAATTGTCGCAGATTAAGGGCGTCGTCATTATAAAGGAGGGGTGATTTTGTGTCAAATTTCACGTAAAGTATAGGATGCGTTGCACTCTACTGAAAATGGCCGACCTCTGTCCTCACCGGCTCTTGATGACCGAACCGTGGTGGTAATTTGATGTTGTCCGGCAAAGCCATATAATATTGGCAGGACTTACGCAAAAGCAACCGGGAGTCCAAAGTTTTACTGGCTCTACGTAGATTCGAGGGGTAAGCCCTGACCGCCTGGTGCAGCAGATGGCCCAGGCCGCCGCGCAACAGGGGGCGCATCTCTGTCCCCAGACCGAGGTGATCGACTTTGAAACCGCCGGCTCGCGGATTTCAGCCTCTCCACCTCCATCTTGTGCTATATTTCTTTCCAAGAAGGTTAAGCCTTGAAAAAATTATGCTACCGGTTTCTTAAATGACCAGCCCCATCCCCCCCGCCCTGCGTCTGCTGGCCCATTTTTGGCTGGCCGAGGTTCAGGCCGGTGAGGCCGCTAC
>CAZWZZ010001241.1:0-1980 GCA_964638395.1 uncultured Caldilineaceae bacterium | reverse complement strand
CCCTCGATACGCCTTTTCAAGGCTACTCGGGATGCGAACCGCGTAACTCCTAACCAATTACAACGATTTGAAATGCAAAGGCTCGTTCTTAAGTCAGGGCTTACGCCTCACGCCTGCCGCACCCGCAATCCATACTCCAGCTTAAAATCGGGTGCTTTGGGAACGATCATCTTCACCTCCAGCCACCAGCGGATTTCGGGATAGCGGCCAATGGCTGTGCTGGCGCGGGCGTCAGCCGGTATGTCTATATCGAACGTGTGCGCCCAGCCCAACCGGTTGAGGTCGTCCGGGTTCGTTGTTTCATAAAGAGTCTGCTCATACAACCGCTCGCTCTCGTAGCGGTAACGGCTCTTGCCGTCACTGCCCCTGATATTTTCGCGGGTCGTCTGCTCACAGTTCAGGCTGAGTTCGAGCGCCTCGACGGTCAGCCGCCCCGGACGGTAGGCGATGTAGAGCTGGGCCGGGTGGCCGGCTCGCAGGGTACGGGCCGAAAGTTCAACGATGGTTTGGCTGCCGCTGTAGAGCAGGTAGAGCTGCTCAAAGGCCACATAGGCAATGCCGCCGGCGGCGACCAGCGACAGCAGCAGCAGAACACCCCCGGCCCAGAAATAGCCATCTCCATTCGGAAAACGTTGCCGGGCAACGATGAAAAAGGCGTAGATGGCCACCAGCAGGGCAATCAGCATCGGCAGCAGAAACCACAATTGCGTCGTTGCGCCGCCCCCCTCCGGTTGCAGACGCACCGGGAGGTGTGTCCCCGGCGGCACCGCCGGTGTTTGGATGATGGAGATGGCGTTGCCCAGCCCAAAGCCGCCAATAACCAGTGCCAGACCGACCAGGCCCCAGAAGATATGTCCGGCGGGCATCGCGCCGGGCGTCAAGGTGACTTGATCGGTGAACCAGGGGTTGACGCCGCAGGGAATAATGGCCCCGCTGCGGTAGGCTTCCATAGCGGCCTCGGCCTCGGCTCTGGTGGGATGGGTGTGGTAAATCGTGCCCGAGACGGTCGGGTCGGTGGCCAGGCTGACATCGACGTGGCTGGTGGTGTAGAAGACCCCCTCGCTCCAGCCCCGACTTTGGACCACACATTCCCCCTCGATCCGGGGTGCCGCCAAACTAAAGGCAGCCGCCAACAAACCGGCCGTCAACAGCAGCGAGACCAGGGTGAAGCTCAGTTGGCAGCCGGTCATCCCGCCATATTTGCCGGGTTTGGATGGCGAAGCGATTTCTTCAACCGCCTCATCAAGCTCGGCCTGGTCAACATCCGGGCGAAGCGTCCGCCCCCGTAGTTCGTTGACAAAGAGCAGCAGCCCAAAGCCCATAATGCCCAACCCGACGGCCATAAAAATAAGCACCGGCACCATCTGGATGCCGATTTCGCTGTGGGTTTCGCGGAGCGTAGGCACAGCAGGGTCGTCGATGAAGGCGTTGATGCGGTCCACCGTCCGCCGTTTGGGGGCCTCTCGCCCGGACACGGCCGGCGGCGATAGGGAGACCGGCCCCTGTTCGGTGGCCAGGTCGATGCTGTAGGTACAGCCATCCTCATCACAGTTGGCCGAGACGGCGGCCTCTTGCAGGCCATAGACGGGCGTTTCGCCCATCGCCAGAAAGCCCAGCCACGCCGTCTCGATGGTGCAGTTGATGTAGCGCCGCTCCACCCGCTCACAGATGAGGGTGTTGACCTGCCCCCCCAGCCACAGAAAAAAACCGCCACAGGCGAAAAAGACCAGGCCGAACAGCCAAATGAGGATCGCCGTTTGGAAGGCTTGGCTCAGACGTTGGCCGAAACTGCTCGATTTTTGCATGGTTGTATTCCGATTTACGTTAGGAGTTACGCAGTTGCCATATTTTACCCCCCACAATCCCCCCGATTCGGGGGGAAGCTGGGAGGGGGTTGCGGGGGTGAACTGCGTAACTCCTAGCTGCAATACCTTTCAAATAAGACGATTCTTCGGAGCTATGTCGCTCGCCACCCCCCCT
>CAZWZZ010001240.1:0-1981 GCA_964638395.1 uncultured Caldilineaceae bacterium | reverse complement strand
GCTGGACACCGTGCCGATCACCAGTTCCAGATCATCATCGCTGTCGATGTTGGCCAGAGTCGGTGCGCCCAAGCCGCCATTCCAGTCGCCGCTCAACGGCGCGGGCAGATCGAGGCGATGCAGTTCATTGCCCAAATCATCCAACAGGTGCAACTGACCAAGACGATTGCCGCCATTCTCCGGCCACGACGTAAAAATCACCTCGGCCCGGCCATCATTGTCCAGATCGGCCACCACCGGCTCTCCGGCAAAGCGGATACCGTCGCCGGGGACGCTGTAGGGCCAGTTGCCGTGTTCGGTTTTGTCCAACCAGTAGGCGTGAACTTTGCCGTCATAAGCCGGGTAGAGGATTTCCTTTTCGCCGTCGCCATCCAAATCGGCGATGACGGCGTTGGTGACGCTATTTTGAATAACGTTATAATCTTGCGAGAGGGGGCCGCTGTTGGGACCGGGCGTCGGCAACACCTCCCAATCATAACTGCTGTTCCGCCAGCGGGTACGGTCCAGGTTCAAAATCCAGGGGATGTAATACAAATCGCCGTCAGGGTCGCCGATGGCGCAGTTGTAAACATCACCGACGACGATGATTTCGAGGGTTTCGTCCCCGTCCAGATCGGCGATGGCCGGGGCGGTGTTGGCGAAGTTGGGCCGATGTTGAACGCCGCAGTTAGCAAAGCCCTGTAGATCAGCCGCGTGATCGACGTGAACGCCGACTTCACTCCAGACCTTGCCCGCGCCGTAAATGGCGTTGACCGGCAGTTGGTTGCCGTCATCATCCAGAGCGGTGATGTAGTGGGTGTCGGTCGGGCCGATGATCTCTTTGTCGCCGTCCCCATCCAAATCGGCCACGGTCACATTTTCGTTGTACATTCCCCAGCCGTATCCTCGATCCTCGTCCTCGTCTCGGCGAGCCGGCCAGCCGGGTCGCACATCACCATTCGGCTCAAAGACATTGATCTGCTCGGTCCGGCCACCGCTGCCCCGACCAACGATAATCTCCACTTGCCCGTCCGTCTCCAAATCTTCAACGGCCAGAGTCCGCACCTCGCCGCTGCCGAAGGGGTTGCGCGTCCAAAGTTCGTTGCCTGTGTTGTCATAGACGGTCAGTTGATCGGAGTTTCGTCCGACGATGACTTCCGGGGGACCGTCGCCGGTCAGGTCGGCCACAGCGATACCCGGCCAGACACGGCTGCCGTTTTCGCCCCGCCAAACCAGGCTGCCATCCGCGCCGTTCAGGGCGACGACATCATAAGAACCCCAGATGATTTCGGACGTACCATTGCCGTCCAAATCGGCCACCGCCGGCGAGGCATACCAACCGGTTTGACACCAGGAGGTAAAACAGCCCCCGTACTGCCACTTGAGAACCGGCGCGGCTATCGGCCCCGCCGCGTTTGTTGGAGCGGGTCTGGAGACACCAAAGGATAAACCAAAGGATAAAAGAAGGGTAAAGAAAAGGATGAATGGAAGGTGGAATTTCATAAAAAAGCTCCTTATTTCGTAATCGTCGGTAGATAAACTCGTTTGCGGTTCGGCTCGAAGCTCTGGCTGCCCTGCCAATAGTGCAGCAGGTCGCGGAGGGCTTCGGGCGGATTGGTGGGTGGGTTCGGGGCTGACCAGTGAAAAAGCATCTTTTATGTGGGAGCCTCATCAGGCAAACGGCAGGATCGCCCAAGCTCAGTATAACGGCCACCCGGTTGTTGTTAAAGAGTAGAAAATTCGGATTTTCTGAGTTCATTATCCGCAGAAACGACCTGATTGGTTGTAGTATAATAGCAAGGTGCGATTGGAAGGTGAAATAAACGTGAAATCAGCAGACCGCAACGGAAATGTTTGGAGGGAGTTCGTGACCCACCGGGCCGGTCACGAACCGGCGCGGAGTCTCTAATTGGGGGAATATTGGAAATGGTAATCGCTCACTCCCCGGCCTCCCCCTCTAACGCCAGAAACAGCCGGGCGAAGATAAAGCCGTTATCCCCCC
>CAZWZZ010001239.1:0-1981 GCA_964638395.1 uncultured Caldilineaceae bacterium | reverse complement strand
CCGTTTACCTCTGGTGCCATACACCTTATTCAGGTCTACCGTTTGCTCCTCACCAAAAAAAAGGAAATCCGGCACGATTAGTGGATTGTCGGGTCGGTCGGAAAAGCCGTCGATGCGTAGCACCTGATCGGTATCGGCCTCCTTGTGGTCCAGACACTCAAACAGACCGCCGTTGAGAAAGGGAATCGGGGCAAACAGGTCAAGCGCCTGGGTCGGGTCTTTGAAGTAGCGTTCATAGCGGTAAACATTGTGAATCAAGTAGTGCTGGTCACGCCCCTTTTTCTTTGTGGCCCGGTGGCGAAATTTACGATTGTCCGACTTGTCGGAGGTATTCATCTCCTGGTTGAGGGTGGCAAAAAAGAGATTCTGCAAAATAGCCTTGTAATAGGTGCTGTCGTTGGGATCAGTGTAGTTGAGCAACCCGTCCAGCTTCTCTTTGTTGAACAGATCATCGGGAACCAACCCCTTCTCTTTGATAAACCAGGCAAAGATGAGCCGGGTAATCAGCCGGATGACGCCGGTGGCCGTCCGCACCTGGGGATCGGGGTGGGCATCCGGGGGAAAGGTGACCTTATCCACTGCCCAAAAATACCAGTTGGCCACCTCTCTAAAAAAGCGTTTGTTCAGTTCAGAGCTATCCAGGGTGGTTTGCCAGGCCCGGTGCAGCTCGACAAAGTTGCGAAAATCATAGGTCTGGTGCAGCCGCTCCAGCGACAGATCGTACAGAATCTCGACGTGCGCTCGATGGGGCCGGGCATAGGTGATGTCCTTGATCAGCGTCACTTTTTCCAGCACATCTTTGCTGGCGTCCCGCTTGTGCAGGCGACGGTTGATGACGGACAGGGTTAAGCAAGGGCCGTAGCGAAACAGGAGCAGCACCGGCATCGGAAACTGTTTGTTGACCTCGCGGGTGATGTGGGCCAATTGGGTGCGGTTGTAATAATCGCCCTGGAGGTCCAGGGCCAAAAATAGGTAGGACTCGATGATGCTGTTATCAACCTGACCGCTGGTGAACATATTGAGTTGGGGACTTTGGCTGATTTCGTCCCTGGTCAATTGAAAGAGGAACGCAACCGTCTGCCACTCAGCCAGCAGCGCCCGCTCCGGGTTGAGCTTGCCGTGCAGATCAAAAGCATCCAGAAAACCACTTGGGGTGTTCGACTCCAACTCAAACTGCTTGTCGCTGTTGTAACCCAGCGTATCGAACAGGGTCAGGGCATCATTCTTGAGGCTGCCATTGGTAAAGGTATGGAGGGCTTGTTGGATCGCTTGTTTAATATCTGGGTTGGTCATTGTCATATCCGTATAAAAAGATTATATCAGGGTAGGCAGGAGAGGAGAGGAGAGGAGATAGAGATAGAGATAGAGATAGAGGAGATAGAGGAGATAGAGGAGCAACAAAGCTCGCTTTGTTATTGACTTATCTTCACCTCACCAAAGTTCTACTTTGACACTCACCAAAGTAGAACTTTGACGCTCCATTCACGCCATTTGCTCCATTCTCCATTCTGCTCCATGCTTCGCCCCCCAGTCGATGCGCCAAACGCCAAACTAAAAATCATCATCATAAGCCTCACGTAAAATCAATGTCCTGTACGCCGGATACGTTTTGAACTGCCCTCTTAAAGTTTCACGCCCCACCTCTTTTAAGGTTTGATGAAAACTTGAGAACGGATAATCATCCAAATTCGCCACATACCCGTGCTTTACCGGATTATTCAGGAGATAATTAAGCCGAACATAATACTCTGCTTCATTGCGAGGACAATAATCCCAATAATTCCACCAAACCGGCGTTTGGCAATTCGTGGCAGCTTTGATAACCTTAGCAGTCCGGCTATGCACACTACGTATAATCTGAGGCAAATCCTTACCTAGAAAACTTTTACCCAGGAGATGATAATGATTATCTAAAATAACCCAATGATTTGCCACCCGACAAATTTAATTTTGTAAAAACCAAGGAATGAGGCTATAATCG
>CAZWZZ010001238.1:0-1983 GCA_964638395.1 uncultured Caldilineaceae bacterium | reverse complement strand
CGCCGATTTGTCGCTCATCAACGCCGCTGATGGCCCGCAGGCTATCGCTCCAACTACCCATCGCCTCCGGCCCCAGCCGGAAATAGGCATCCGCCCGCTGGCCGATAATGTAGGTGGACAGCACATTCGTCCCCGCCGAAGCGATGACGCCGACAACCGGCAGGGCTTTGACAAAGGCTTTCTCTGCCGACCGGGCGGCCAACCTTTCCCCGATCTTGACGGCGATGTTTTGTCCGGCCTTGCGGGTCAGGGTCGTGGTCCCGGCGCTAATACCGGTGATTAGCAAGACAATGCGTTGCTTTTCATCCTCAGTCAGCGGATGATCGTAGACGGCGGCGATTTCCAAAACCAGCTCGGCCTGGAGTTTGAAGGTGGCCCCAATGTCGGCGGCGACGCCTAAACTTACGGCGGCGGCGGTGCCCAGGCCGGGAACCAGCCCCGCCCCCGACGTGACGGCCCCGACGGTGCCGGTACGCTGGCATTTGTCTCGGATCAGCCGTTGGGCCAATGCCACCGGGTCATCGCTGGGATGCTGCTGGCGGAGGACGGCCACGCGCTTCTCGGCGGCCTCGATGTCCACCTCGCTGATGACGCCAAAAACCTTCTTCATCACTGCCTCGATGGTCGCATTTGTCAAATCTTTGGAGGCCGGGGCGGTGGTCTCGATGTTCTCTAATTCGCGGTCCACCGAGGTCATAATCTCTTCGGCCTGGCGCTTGAGTGATTTTTCTTCGGGCTGTTCGGTCATCGGATTTGGTCCTTTTATTGGTAGATCGCCGCATCCTGAGTAGCGGGAGCCTCTCGAAGGGTACGGTTGCGGTCTCCTGTTTATCTCTGATCTCTACCATTGCATTATAATCAAAATCGGCTGCTTGCCCAATGGGTCTTCGGGTTGTATACTGCCTTGCTCGTTTATTTCTTTTAAAGAAGAGGCATTGTGAACGATTTATCTAACGTTACCCAACGTATTGAGAAGTTGTCTCTGGAAAGTCAGATCACCTTAGCCAGATACCTCGACTTTTTGGAGTGGCAGGAAGCTCAAAACCGGGCCGCTGAGACTGCCGGATGGAGCTTCAGCTTCATCGAAGCCTTTAACGAAGCGGCGATCTTTGCCAATCAAGACCCGGCGGGGATGGATGTCAAAATGGGATCGGCTACGGTCGGCGGAGAAACCCGTCCGGCCTTGTGGGCGCACCCGCCGCTGATGGGGCAGGCTATCATCGAATATTACGTACCCATCCCCAAATTCATTAGCGGCACGCGGCTACGGCTGGCGATTGGCATCCGGGATGGGGCTGAAATGTCAGATGGCAATCTGGTCGCCTTTAGCGTCCGGGTCAATGGCCTGCGGGTGTGGGGGCATCAAACCAACAGCCAAATCTGGCAACCGGCGGATGTCCTGCTCGACCTGCCCGCCGGCGATATGGCCCGGATCGAGTTCACCACCGAAACCCTCGGTAGCCACGAATGGACCTGGGCCGTCTGGGGCAATCCCGAGTTAGTCGGGAGCCAGACGCGATGACTGTCCGAACCGGCCAAGCAGCCCTGCGACCGATGACGCTCGATCATTACGAGGCTGTCACCGCCCTGTGGCAGACCGCACCGGGGGTGGGGTTGAGCAAGAGTGACTCCCGGCAGGGTCTCGCCCGCTTTTTGGAGCGCAACCCCGGCCTCAGTTTCGTGGCCCTGGCCGGTGACGAGGTGGTGGGGGCGGTTTTGTGTGGGCACGATGGGCGGCGGGGGTACATTCATCACCTGACCGTCAGCGCCCCCCACCGACGGCGGGGAGTGGGCCGGGATTTGGTGGCCCATTGTTTGGTCGCCCTCAACCGAGCCGGGATCGACAAATGTCACCTGTTCGTCTTTGCCGCCAATCAGGAAGCGCAACGTTTTTGGCACGCTATCGGCAGCCTGCGGCGTGATGAGTTGGTCATCTTCTCCCTCTGGTCGTAACGTCTTTGATCCTGTTTTCTTTGATCCTAT
>CAZWZZ010001237.1:0-1998 GCA_964638395.1 uncultured Caldilineaceae bacterium | reverse complement strand
CTTGATTGGAGAGGCCGTTGGCCATCAGCCCCAACACCTGTAGCTCCCGATCAGCAGGTCGAATGAAAAATACCGCCCACACTTTTACCCTGCCGCATCAAATCGTTGAACAGATCGACGGCAGCCTTTGTCTCTTCGATATGGTACTCGATGCCCTGCGTCCGGAGTTGTTCGATGGTCTCCGGGCAGGTTTGCAATCTAAGCTGCATACCCCGCGATAGGATCATGACCTCGATGCCGTGGGCCAGAATCTCTTCGATGTCGGCCGGCTGGATACCGGGCTGGTGATGGGTTCCGGTCAGCGACCAATCCCAGGCGACCGCACCGCCGGGCCACACCTTACAATCTTTGAAGCTGCGGGTGTCGCCATTTGTGGTGACGTCCATCTTTCCCCAGGAAATATGGGTAATCAGGCTTGTTTGTGAATCCGTCATGCTTTGCCTCCTCCGGCAACCCGGCTCAGCCGCTCCCGACTCGGGCTGAGACCAAACTTTGCACCTCGGTCAGCAGCGTCTCCCGGCTGTAGGCCCCCTTCTGCAACACTCTGGCCACAGAACTGTTGAGCCGGCCCCGCTCCGCCTGGGTCAAATCCTTGGCGGTGATGACGACGATAGGGATGGCCTGCCACTGCCGCTCTTTCCGCAACTCGGCCACGAACTCAAAGCCATCCACCTCCGGCATCATCAGATCGAGCAAAATCAAATCGGGGGGAACCAGGGCGACAGCTTCAAGCGCGGCCCGGCCATTCGGGGCCACATCAACCCGCCAGCCCTCTTTCTCCAACATCCGCCGCAACATCTCCCGGCTCTCCTCGTTGTCCTCAACGACCAGGGCTTGGGGCGGAGTCGTGCCGTTGTGGTATTGGCGCAACGTCTCAACCAACCGTTGAGGATCAACAGGTTTGGTCAAATAATCGACGGCCCCCAGCGCATAGCCCATGCTTTTGTCTTGCATAATCGAGATAATGATGACCGGAATGTCGGCCAGATCAGGATCGGCCTTGAGTTTGGTCAGGACCGTCCAGCCGTCCATTTCCGGCATCAACACATCCAAAATAATCACCTTAGGCCGCAAAACTTTAGCCAGACGCAGCCCCTCGGTCCCCCGCAGGGCAGGGACGACGTGCAACGACTCCTGGGCTAAGTAATGTTTTAACAAATCGTGAACACTCGGTTCGTCATCAATGACCAGAATAGTGTTGGTTTTGGACAGACCGTGCGGCGGCGTGTGGTGGAGCATCGTCAATGGTTCAAGCCGGGTTTGATCGGACACCTCAGCGGGCAGGCGCACGATGAATGTCGTGCCCTGGTCAAGTTGGCTCTGGACATCGATCTGTCCACCCATCATATGGGTGAAGCGTTGGGTGATGGCCAAGCCCAGGCCCGTGCCGCCATATTTACGGGTGGTCGAGGAGTCGGCCTGGACAAAGGCCTGGAATAGTTTGTCTATCTGATCAGGAGTCATGCCGATGCCCGTGTCACTGATGGTAAAGGTCATCCAATCCTGGCCCCGGATACTCTCGCGGAAGATGGTTAAAGAAATCGTCCCGGCGGTGGTGAATTTGGAGGCGTTGCTGAGAAGGTTGAACAGAATTTGACGCACTTTGGTCAGGTCGGCGTGCATCAGCCCGATGTTGTCCGTATAGTTCAATTCTAACATATTGTCATTCTTCTCTACCAGCGGTTCGATAGTGCTAACCACATCGCTAAGCATACCGGCCACATCAAAACTTTCCAGATAAAGCTCCATCTTTCCGGCTTCGATTTTGGAGAGATCGAGAATATCGTTAATCAGCCGCAAGAGATGTTGGCCCGCTCCCTGAATTTTCTGGAGGTCGGGGACAAACTCGGTTTGACCAAACTCCTGGGCATCCTCGGTCAACATTTCGCTGTAGCCGATGATGGCGTTCAACGGTGTGCGTAATTCGTGGCTCATATTGGCCAGGAAAACGCTTTTGGCCTGGTTGGCCGCTTCGGCAATCTCCCGGGCCTCCTGGGC
>CAZWZZ010001236.1:0-2004 GCA_964638395.1 uncultured Caldilineaceae bacterium | reverse complement strand
GGGCCAAGCCGCAATCTAACGGAAGATACCCCTTTCTTCCAAGACGGATTGGGGACTATCTCGCCTGATAGGGAGTGGGTCGCCTTTGTTTCAAACCGTGATGGCCGTTGGGGGGTATGGGTCGTACCCAGTAGTGGCGGTTCTGCTGAACGTCTGCTTATTGATGATATTTCGGGTTGGCATGAAGCCAAAGGCGGCTGGACGCAGGAACGTATCTCTTGGGGGCCGTAATGTCACTTGCCGTAGAAACTTAATTTAAGGAAAAGGAGAGAGAAAATAATGAACCAGACCCAAATCAAACCATCATTCTTCCAGGCCGGGGGCACTCTCCCCCTCGACGCGCCTTACGTCGAGCGGGCTGCCGACAAACAACTGCGGCGGGCGGCCCTGGCCGGTGATTATTGCAACGTCCTGACCGCCCGGCAGATGGGCAAATCGAGTATTATGGTGCGTACGGCGGCCTATCTCCAAGAGAATGGGGTGCGTACCGCCATTCTGGATTTGACCGACATCGGCGTTGAGTTGTCGGCGGATGAGTGGTACTTTGGCCTGGTCAGCCGCCTCAAGCAGGCGCTCGGCCTGGCCGTCGATGAGCGGGCCTGGTGGCGGCAGCGAGACCAGCAGGGCGTGGTCCAACGCTTCTCCGATTTTCTGCGGGATGTGCTGCTGGTCGAAATCGAAGCGCCGGTCGTCATCTTTGTAGACGAGATCGACTCAACCCTGAGCCTGTCCTTTGCCGACGACTTCTTCGCCGCCATCCGGGCCGCCTACAACGCCCGCGCTGCCGACCCGATCTACAAACGGCTGGCCTTCGTCCTTCTCGGCGTAGCCCGCCCCGGCGACCTGATCAAAGATCGTAGCCGCACTCCCTACAACATCGGCACTTCTATCGACCTGACCGACTTCACCCTGACCGAGGCCAAAGCCTTTCTGCCCGGCCTGGAAAACAAAATCGTTCCGGCCCAGGCCGAAGCCATCCTGGCCCGCGTTCTCCATTGGACCGGCGGCCATCCCTACCTGACCCAAAAAGTGTGCGCCGAAATCGCCGCCACACCTGACGGCGACTGGCCCGACGCGGCCATCGATGACCTGGTGCGGCGTCTTTTCCTATCCGATGAGGCCCGCAAAGAGAGCAATCTGCAATACATCAACGACCGTATCTATGAGAGCGCCGACCGGGAGAAGCTGCTGCGCCGGTATGAAGAAATATTATCCGGTCAACGAGTCCCCGATGAGGAGCGGGATACGCTCAACAGCCAGTTGAAGTTGGCTGGATTGGTCAAGGTCGTCTCCCATCATCTCGTGGTCCGCAACCGCATTTATGAAACGGTCTTCAATGCCGCCTGGATCAAAGATAGCTTGCCGGCCGTGACCGCTAACCGGGTGACAATGATTGCCGTGGCCGTGGCTATCATCGCCCTCGTGGTCGGCGGGGTGGTCTTCTATCTCCAACCGAGTAGCGACCAGGTGCAGGCCCAAACCTTGACCGAGAATTTTCAAACGAATGACAGCGCCATTTTGCGCCTCAACAATCTGGCCGGGCTATTCCGGCTGGCCAATGGTGAATTTGCCGCTGAGGCCCGCGCTCTTTTCTTCGACCTGTCCGACGACCAACAACTAACTCTGCTCACAGTCAATGACCCCACGCCAGTGCAGGCCGATATCGAAACCGTCATCGGCGGACTTTACACCCATTTGGATGGCCTTGAGGCCAATCACCGCACCGCGCTTTTACAGGTGATGGCCGATACTTTACAGCCTATCGAAGATGAAACGTCGGCTTTGAGTAGCCTCTCCAGCGAGATCAATCTCTGGCTGGAGGGTCGAACTCAGACCGAGGCGGGCGATATGGATGAGGCTATCGAGAGGTATACTCAGGCTATTGAAGCCTGGAACAATCAAAACCCGGCCCTCTACGCCGACCGGGCTGTGGCTTATGCTGAAATGGGCGAGTATGACAACGCTTTGGAAGATTTGGAGCGCGTCGTTGAGCTAGATTCTGCC
>CAZWZZ010001235.1:0-2006 GCA_964638395.1 uncultured Caldilineaceae bacterium | reverse complement strand
GCAGAATCAAGACCGCGCCAAAGATGGCCACGCCTAAATAGCCGGCCGGGATGACGACAAAGCGCCAGCCCCCGGCGGTAAAGGCCAAACCGGAGCCGTTCGGCGCAATCTGAAAACGGATGAAATCGCCGCCGGTCAACAGGGCGGCCAGGCCGTGCCCCAATTCGTGAACGATGGTTAGCATCAGCCGGAAGGGGTAATTCAGCAAGCCCAGCCCCGGCATGACGGCGATGATGAGGGTGGCCAGCCCGGCCAGCCCAATCAAGTTCAGGGTTTGTTGGGTAGTCAAGTTGCCGCTGGGGGTGGGACGAAAAAGGGTGCGAATTGTGTTCATTGGCTCTCTGTGGCTCTCTGTTTTGGTGCTTAAAACGGATGATAACTTACTCTACGACGGATTCGCCCCAAAGTTGCAGCGTTGAACGAAATAAAACGCAAAACGTTACCCCCCAATCTCCAACACCGCCGCCCCGTTGATCTGGCTGTTCTTCAACTTGAGGAACACCTCGTTGGCTTCCTCCAGGGGGAAAAGCTCAGTCTCGGTTTTGACCGGCACTTCCGCCGCCACCCGGAGCAGGTCGTGGACATCCTGGCGGGTGCTGTTGGCCACGCTCCGGATGGTGCGCTCGTGCCACAACAGATCGTAGGGCATCTCCGGGACAGGACTCATATGGATGCCGCCCAGGGCCAGCGTGCCCCCCCGATCCAGCACCCGCAGCGCCTCCGGCACGATCCAGCCGGCCGGGGCGAAGATAATGCTGCTATCCATCGCCGCGCCGGGATCATCCTCCGCCCCGCCGACCCAGACCGCGCCCAGCTTTTGGGCCATCTCCCGATGTTCCTGGCTGCGGGTGAAGACAAAGACCTCACACTCCCAATGGCCGGCGATCTGAATGACGATGTGGGCCGCCGCCCCGAAGCCGTACAGCCCCAGCCGTTGCCCTTTCTGAATATTGCTCAAGCGCAGCGAGCGATAGCCGATGACCCCGGCGCATAGCAACGGAGCGGCTTCTGCATCACCAAAAACATCGGGAATGGGATAGGCGAATTCCTCATCGACCACGACCGCTTCAGCAAAGCCGCCATCGGCGTGGAGGCCGGTGAAGCGAATATTTTCACACAGGTTTTCTTGATCCCGTTGGCAATAGCGACAGGTTCCGCAGGTGTGGTACAGCCAGGGCACGCCCAGGCGATCCCCGACGGCGTGGCGGGTCACTTCATTCCCAACGGCCTCGACCGTGCCCACGATTTGGTGGCCCGGCACGGTCGGCAGGCGGGGCAGGTCGAGGTCCCCCTCAACGATGTGTAAATCGGTGTGGCACACGCCACAGGTTCGGATTTTGAGGCGGACCTCCGTTGGGCCGGGGTCGGGGGTGGGTCGCTCTGTCAGCGACAGGGGGGCCTCGGCGGCCTCAGCCGGTTCTTTTAACAGCATTGTTTTCATTGTAAAGACTTTCGATCAGAAACTCATTGCCGCCATTCTTTTAGATGCGAATTATATCACCTTGCTTAAATTATAGAGTTAACTTATCATAAAAAAATACACTTGCAAAATTCAATACATTGTGCAAGGATGACGGTTGATAAACTAAGCGATAGCCTGCTCAATTTCAGCTTGCGTAAACTGCAAATTCGTCAGGCTATAGCCTGACGACAAACATCCTAACATACCCTTTCGGATGTGTCAAATCTTGCAGAAAATTATAAGAATATGAAAAGGTTTGGAGAGAAGTTACGCACCCTGCGTGAACAACAAGGATACTCCCTGAAACAACTTGGCAATATACTTGAGGTTAGCAAAACTTACGTGTGGGAAATGGAAAAGGGACAAAAAATACCTAACATTGCCATGCTGATCAAAATTTGCGATGTATTCGTTATCTCTTGTGACAAGTTAATCCGGGATGAACTTGAACTGGACGCATCAAAACAATGAGGGTTGGAGGAAGTGAGTTATGTTAGCCAACGAAGTTAAAACCGACCAGGCAGAGCCGACCCGGCTACAAATG
>CAZWZZ010001234.1:1715-2009 GCA_964638395.1 uncultured Caldilineaceae bacterium | reverse complement strand
TGGTTGTGTTGTACAGTCTGCGTCAGGGCATGGCTATTGACCGCTACTCCGCCCCCCCTGACCCCCCAGAGGGGGGAACGCTCCCCCCTAGCCCCCCGGTGGGGGGAACCTCCCTTTTTTCTCCCCCCTTTGGGGGGCTGGGAGGGCTACCCTGGCCTTACTGGGCCATCTTAGCCCTGGCTACGGCCCTCGGCATTTACACCCATCTCTATTTTCTGTTGATCGGTGGGGCGGCCACGCTCATCGTCTTTGGTGAGTGGTGGGTTGATCGCCACAATCGGGCCAAGCAGCGGG
>CAZWZZ010001234.1:0-1705 GCA_964638395.1 uncultured Caldilineaceae bacterium | reverse complement strand
TGTTTCCCAGGTGGCGGCTGTGCCGGAGAACCAAACACTCCGTGCCCCCCTCTTAGGCCCGTTCGACCTGAGTTGGGATTTCATCAGCGGTTTCATCAACGCCTTCATCTTTTTCAGCCCGCTGGAAATGTACAATTTTGGCTTCGACTATTTTCTCATCCTGGTGCTGGTGGGCACGCTCTCCGGCCTGTGGCAGCCCGCGCAGCGGCGGGCCACGCTCTGGCTGCTGGCCTGGTGGCTGCTGCCCTTTTTCGGCAATCTGCTGATTATGGCCCTGGCCTCCGGCAGCTCGGCCCAGATTCGGTTTCATCTGCACGTTCTCCCTGCTTATCTCTTTTTGGGCGCAGCCGGTCTCTTTTTTGTTTTGGACAGCCTGACGGGTTTGATTTTCCGGGCTGTAGCTCTCAGCCCCAATCGGCAGGCGACGGCCCGACTGGCCCTGTACAGCCCCCTCATTCTGCTCCTGTTGATGCCACTCGCCAACCAGACTATCACCGTTCTGTATGACCGCAGCGATGAAGCCTGGTCAGACATCGCCGTTTATCTGCGAGCGGAGGCGCAGCCCGGCGACCTCATCCTGTGCGAAGCCTTTAGCCTCGACAGCGGACGGGGCGGGGATGACGGCACTTGTGGCTGGCAGTTGCAGGATGTGGCCAACGCCATCCGTCCGGCGCTGCCGATTCAGCCCTACGCTCAGATCGCCAACTATCGCGGCCTTGAATCCCATCGGGAGCGGCTTGATGCAACCGGGAACGTTTGGTTCGTAATCTACTTCCCCGGCCCGCCGCCGGCAACCCGCGCCGAGTTGGACCGCGAGTCCCCCCTGACGGTCAAACAGTTTCGCCATAGCTGGGTCATCCGCGCCGACTCCGGCCAGACGTTGTTGGATAACCTGATCGCCACCGGCCATTGGCTACTGCGCTTTATTCCCGATGAGAGACATCAGTTTGATTATCACGTCGATGTAGCCCATCTGTACGCCCTCAACGGTGATGGGATTGCCGCCCAGAGCCATCTGGAGCAAGCCCTGCCCATTCAGCAAGCCTCCGCCGACCCCGACTGGGCACCGGAGATGGCCAAATGGCGCGAAGCGGTGGCCACCCTCCGTTTTTACGCCCCGGCCCCGCCCACCCCTCACACCCTGACCCGCACCAACTTCGATAACCGGCTAATGCTGGACGGCTATGCTCTGGATGTCGAGGCGACGACCCTGCGACTCTCGTTCTACTGGCGAGCCATTGCCCCTATCGAAAAAAATTATGCCGTTTTTGTCCACCTCCAAGATGCTGCCGGACAGACGGTGAGTCAGTTCGACTTCCACCCCTTCGACACCATTCTGCCCACCTCCGCCTGGCCCGTCGGTCTGGAACTGCGGGAGGCCCGCCAATTTTCCCTGCCCGCCGACCTGCCGCCCGGTGATTACACCTTTTCTGTCGGCCTCTACAGCCCGGAGACGATGGCCCGCCTGCCGATCATCGACGACAGCGGCGGCGATAACGCGGTCGAAGTGGGGCCGGTGGCGGTGGGATCATAACGATGGAGCCGAAAATAGCAATGTCTAAAGATTTGTTCGCTCGTGAAGCGTTGGCCCAGATACCCAAAATCCTGACGCTGCTCGACCGGAACGCCCACAGCCCCACTTACGGCTGTTTCGACCGGAACTTCTGGCATTACCGCATCATCGACTTCCCCAGCGGGATGGCCC
>CAZWZZ010001233.1:0-2016 GCA_964638395.1 uncultured Caldilineaceae bacterium | reverse complement strand
ACCGAAACCGGATTTATCCGGTGCTGTTTGATAGCACGGCGAGTTCATCGCCGGGCGGGGGTAGGGAAAGGCGGGTCTTGGGGGGCAAAAGACTCAACATAAAAATGTGACATTGTCGAACTACGAACCGCACGAAACTTATTTTCCACAGTACTTAATGTCGATCATAAGTTTTTCGGGGATAAGCAATTTGGTTGGTCAAAAATTGATAACTACAGAAAAATAAAGAGTTTTGCTCTGATGCTATAAATGTAATCGGCAATTTTTGGGTGTCCCTTTTTCATGAGCTTCCAAGAATTTCAAACTATCCTCTTATTAATTAGATTGGGTGTTGCGAATCGTCTCTAATGCTGGCCTATGGGTTAACCTGGTATATGATTTGTATGGGTTGTCTGATAAGGAGTTTCGGATTGTGGAGGGGTGAGTTAATCATCCTAAAAATGCAAATGTTTTCTCTGTAAGTCTTGACCAAATATCACATATATGTTATATTTTCACTAAAGGATAAGAAATGCCTGTTTGGGAGATTGAATTTCATCCTCCTCAAGACCAGCATCATTCTCCATTCGATTATATTATAAACTTATCGAGCAGTTCCGATAAAGCCGCAATTGAACATCGCCTCACCAACCTGGCTGAAAGAGAATTGGCCGACTGGCCCCATACGTGGGTACACAAAATAGTTGATGACATCTTTCAACTTACAGTCAATAATCACCGTTTATTGTATTGTCTTGATGGCAAAAAGATTGTAATCTTGCATGCCTGTAGAAAGGTAAAACAAAAAACAAAACAGAAGGATATAAATCGAGCCATAACTAATTACAACAACTATTTTGAAAAAAAGAAAGGGCGATAAAATAATGGAGCAACAACCGAAAACTCTTAAGGATTTAGTCGCCGAACTGCATAAAGACCCTGAACACCAAAAGCAGTATCGGTTACAGAAACCATTTTATGATCTAACCTTAGAAATCCTGAAACGCCGTAAAAAATTGGGGCTTACTCAAAAAGAACTGGCTGACAAAGTGGGTACTCATCAAAGCGCTATTTCCAGAATTGAAGCGGCTGAAAATGATGTACGGTTGAGTACCTTAACTCAAATAGCCGAAGCGTTAGATGCTTGGCTGGAAATTAAATTGATACCCAATTTGCATATCAAGGATGAAGATTATAAGCGGCTAGATAGTGTGTCGGGAAGCGGCGTTACTGCCCCAAAGTCTTTTAGGTCATCACCAAGCAAAGAAAAAACCATAGAATACTCTCTCTAATGACACAAAAATGCCGTTTCCCTTTCCGTTTGAATAATTCATTCTTTGTTGAGATCAGGTTTCAAAGACGCGAATTCATAAAGCAAGAGGAAAGTCCCTTAACCTTTAATGTTCAATTTAAGGTGATTTCCGACGATTTTCCAGATGAATTGCAGATTTCTCTAAAACTGGAAACGCCCGATGAATACCCGGTTGACATTTGTTTAGAGCAGATTGGTTTATTTGGTTTAGTTGATGAATGTGATACACCGAATAAGGATATTATCCCTGACTTTATTAACGAGCGGGCATTATTCACACTCTGGCCTCAATTCACCCAAACAATCAAACAGATGACAGCGATGATGGGTATGGCTCCTATTGAAATTGGGACACCATACTATTATGCTGTTAACACCGAGTCGTTTGATGAAGATACGTCAGCTATAGAATAAAGACTTTGATCTCTTTGGCTTATTACAATCTTCCCAACACAAAAAAGCCGCTAATCAAAGCGGCTCTTTGCTTTCATCTGCTTTACTTCCCCTTAGCCGGTTCAATTATCACCGTCGGCTTACTTCCCCAGTGACCCCGCTTTAGGGCGATTGTCACTCCTGACCAGTTGCCGAAATCATCACCCGCAATTGAGACCCGTTTAACCGGCTGGTCTTTTTTTATTCCCCTCGCATCAACTCACTTAGGAGTTACGCAGTTCGCATCCCGAGTAGCCTTGAAAAGGCGTATCGAGGGGTGCAGCCGCGACAAA
>CAZWZZ010001232.1:0-2018 GCA_964638395.1 uncultured Caldilineaceae bacterium | reverse complement strand
GAAAAAGGGGGGGTGTCTACGTGTCTACGAGTCTACAACTTTGGCCACACCTGGCTTCACGGCACTGCGTCGGTGCCGCTCTGGGACGCCGGAGCGGCCCGGCTTCGTTCCGCCGGGGATTGCCGGAACGAGGACACCGATGCTTAAGGGCTAAATCCGTGGGGTGATAACTGCATAATATTCATCTCGGGCCAACCAGGCCAGATCAAAATCGCCGCGAGACACTTGAATAGGCGCATAGGGAAAGACTGGGTCATTCAGGTACATATGAGCATCATCCTGTCCGGCAACCACAATAGCGTGAAAGGTATCGTCATCCCAGTATGGCAGTTCCCCGGTTTGCACCGGGACTAAACAGGGTTGATTGTGGCCTAAGTGATAATCCAGGTCTGACAATACGCCTTGCCGATAGGTGATTTCAACGGCCATTTTTTCAAGGTGACGCACATTAGAAATCGGGGCACCGATGCCAGGCTTGACCCGCAGTAATCTCAACAATTGTTCGTAATTGACAGGGTGGCCGACATAGAGCAACAGCATCGCCGCACAAGCAGCCAGACATTCGCCGGGCTGGCGCTGGGGGACGTGAGGAACCGGCAGAAGCATTTGAGCCATCGGGGATCGGATCAGGTCGAATCAGACGGGGCGGCGACGGTCATAGTCCCATCCTCAAGGATGTCTACCTGCGGCGCAGGCGGCACAGTGGTGGTCAGGTAGTCTGCCGGAACTTCCTTGAGGTGGTATGGGGGTTGTCGTTCGGCCAGGCGTTGGGCCTCAGCCTCGATGGTTGCCTGACAGGCCGGGCTGTTGTCCATCTGGCCCGTTTCAACATCGACATCGACCGTGCCAACAACCCCGGCCCGACCGGTGTGGGGAAAACCAATCCAGGCCGGCACGCGCCAGACAACCCGCTCCTCACCCACCACCAGGGTGGGTTCATCCGCGCCAATCAAACAACTGACCTCATTCAATAGCCAGCGATTGACCTGCCGCCGGGCCTCTTCGGCGGTCATCTTAATCTCAAAAGAGCGCTCCACCTTGAGATCGACTTTGCCTTTGGGGGGGATGGGCTGGCTATCAAGCAAAATAGTCATAGAGTCCTCCTGGGTTTAACAAGGTCTGGTCTGAATGGTTATACGTTTGGAGTATACTCCCAGGCGCACGAAAGTTCAAGGCTTACGCTTTGAAGGGGTACCAACGCACTTCGCCACGCCTCACTGCTCACCCCAGGCTTGCTCATCCTCCCAGATGTCAAACTCACCGGGCTGCACCGGGTGGCGGGCATACCCCTCGGCGTGTTTCTTCTCCAGAGCCAAAATTTGATGATGACGCAGGGCTAATTCCAACGCCTCGCGGATAAAGGCTGACCGCGTCGTATCAAGCGTCCGGATGAGCGCATCGACTTGGTTCGATAACGGCTCGTCAATCGTCATTTGGATGGTTTTCATAGCGTGCCTTTTAATGTGGATAATTATAGAGATTATAATCCACACTTACGCCACGAGCAAGATTGGATTTGAAAGAAGCCGCTCTGGGACGCCGGAGCGTCCCCGCTCCGTTCCGCCGGGGATCGCCGGAATGAAGGAAAAGTTATTGAAGAGAAAAGGATTTTGTGCTACACTGGCTACAGATAGATATGCCACACATAACCCATTTCAGGAGATGTTTATGGCCTCAACATTGACCGCTTTGCCCCAAACCGGACGGTTGGAGGTTGATATCAAAGTCACGGCGGATATTAACATATCGGCCTACGCGGCGCGGCAGAAAGTCAACGGCTTTGTGTTAAGCGACATCAGCTATATGATGCACGCCGGGGAGCCAACGCTCGTGGTCGATGAACGCATCCGCTGGCGGGTTCCGGTCATTCTCTCCCTAACCTCGCGGGGCGATGTCGGCGAGGTAGGTAGCCTCGATGTTGATGTTGAAACCGGCCAGTTGTACGTCACTCCTCACCTCATTACGGAGATTCAGGCTCGTGCCACAGGTCGATAACCCGCTCAAAATGTTAATTGCCT
>CAZWZZ010001231.1:0-2019 GCA_964638395.1 uncultured Caldilineaceae bacterium | reverse complement strand
GAGACGGCAGAATTTTAATCTGCCGGACTTTCAGCTTTCCAGGCAAAGGATTATACTGTCTTTTTAGGCTGTGTTGCCTCAAAAAAACGTTGGTGTCACGAAGTTTTCGCCACCTCTTAGAACACGAATTGGCAGGATGAAACGGATCAAAAATAATCAGTCAAAATCCGTTACATCCTATAAATCCGTGTTCTTTACCAGGCAGATGACCATAAAGGTGGCCAAAAACTAATGACACCAGCAAAAAAACCAACTGAGTGTTATTTGATGAAAATTATCGTCGTTATACCGACCTACAACGAGGCCGAAAATTTACCGGCCATCACCGCACAACTCTTTCAACTGGACCTGCCGGGCGAATTGCACATTTTGATCGTCGATGATGCCTCCCCCGACGGCACCGGCCAGATTGCCGATAAATTGGCCGCGCAAAAATATCCCGACCGGCTGCACGTCATCCACCGCACCGGCAAACTGGGCCTGGGCACGGCCTACATCACCGGCTTCACCTGGGCGCTCGACCAGGGCGCGGATTACATCATCCAGATGGATGCCGATTTTTCCCACTCCCCCAACTACATCCCCCACATGATCGACAACATTGGTGAGTATGACGTCGTGGTTGGCTCCCGCTACGTCAGCGGGGGCGATCTGGATGAGCGCTGGAGCTGGTGGCGCTGGTTCCTCAGTTGGTGGGCCAACGCCATCTGGACGCGGGGCATTTTGGGGATGCACACCAAAGATGGCACGGCCGGCTTCAAATGTTGGCGGCGCAGCGCCCTGCAACGCATCGGCCTGGAGCGGATCAACTCCAACGGCTACGTCTTTCAGGTGGAGATGGCCTACGTTTCCGAAAAATTACATTTTCGCGTCCTGGAGATTCCCATCTATTTTGAAGACCGGCGCATCGGCCAGAGCAAGATGTCCGTCCCGGTGAAAATCGAGGCTGCCCTGCGCGTCTTTGAGATTCGCTGGCGACACCGCAACGTCCAACCCATCTCCTTCCCCCACTCGGCCAAAATTTAGGAGCAGGCGGTTGTCCAAAATAATCAATCGGCGAGACATCCTGGCCGGGCTGATTTTACTCATTCCGCCCCTGCTCCTTTTCTGGTCCGTCACCTTCGGCCCTAATACCCTCCTCCCCGTTGATAACCTCTTCACCTTTGAACCCTGGCTTTCCTACCGGGATGAGTTAAATGTCGGCCCGCCTCAGAACCAACTCCTCTCAGATTTAATTCTGGAAAATTACGTCTGGAAAAAATTCGTCCGCGAGTCCCTGGCCGCCCGCCAGATTCCGCTCTGGAATCCCTACATCCTGTCCGGGCAACCCTTCCTGGCCAACGGCCAACATTCGGCCATGTACCCCTTCAGTCTCATCTTCTACCTGCTGCCCCTCAGCAAAGCCTACGGCTGGTTCACCGTCAGCCAACTGTGGCTGGCCGGGCTGTTTATGTACGCCTTCCTGCGTGTGCTGCGCGTGGGCCGCTTTGGGGCGTTGGCAGCCGGGTTGACCTACGCGATGAGCGGCTTTTTCATCAACCGCATCGTCTTCACGATGGTCATCGCCGGGGCCGTCTGGCTACCGCTCATTCTGGCCCTGATCGAAATCATCATCCGTAAACAGGAGGAAAAAGGGCCAACCGGCTACTCCCCGATTCCCTACGTCGTGGCCGCCGCCGCCGCGCTGGGGCTGCAAACGCTGGCCGGGCACGTCGAAATCACCTACTACACCCTCCTCGTCAGCGGCTTTTATGCCTTCTGCCGCCTGCTGATTTTGTGGCGACGACAAGCCACGGCCCGTTTTGCCCTCCATCTGGGGGTCTGGCTGCTGGTGATGGTTCTGCTCGGCGTCAGCCTGGGCGCGGTCCAACTGGGGCCGATGTATGAGATTGTCACCCAAAACTTCCGGGATAACTCCGTCACCCTGGCCCAGGTGCGGGAGTGGGCGCTCCCGGTGCGGCGCATCATCTCCTTCGTCATCCCCCACTTCTTCGGCAGCCCGGCCCACCACGGCTATTT
>CAZWZZ010001230.1:0-2025 GCA_964638395.1 uncultured Caldilineaceae bacterium | reverse complement strand
AAACACCATCTGGCCGGATGGCTTCAAGCCGGAGCAGGCCGGAGCGGTTTGTGATGGGTAGAGTTGGATGATTTACTAAAATTATTGGACAGTACGGTTCGCATCGAGAGCAGTCCCAGCGATGACGCACGGGGTGAGGTGGGTGCGTCAACATAGTTGTTTATCAAAAAATTCGTAATCAGGAAAATATCGTATGGCACTAGCCCAGATTGAAATCGAAGGCTTCAAATCGATCCGCAAAACGAGTGAATTAAAGCTCAATAATCTAAACATCTTCATCGGAGCCAATGGGTCGGGCAAAAGCAATTTTATTTCGGTGTTTCACCTCCTCAACCAGATTGTTGAACAAAATCTACAAAACTTTGTCCGTAAAGCCGGTGGAGCGAATACATTACTTTACTTTGGACAAAAAACAACCCAAGAATTAGAACTCCGCCTCACTTTTGAAAATGATGGGTATCGAGCCAGCCTCGTACCAACGGAAACCGACTCCTTATTTTTTGCCCTTGAGCAATGTTGGTATGCCTATGAACCGGCAAATGGTTCTCAAACAGAAAGGCAACGGTACATTCGACTGGGGGCAGGTCATGAAGAAAGCAAACTGCACGATGAGTCCCTTCAAAGCAACCATGCCGGTATTGCTACAAAAATACTCGACCATCTCAAAAGTTGGCGCATTTACCATTTTCACGACACGAGCGAAACAGCCCAAGTTAAATTGACCGGCGACGTCGATGATAATGCTTTTTTAAGAGCCGATGCTTCAAACTTAGCAGCTTTTCTCTACTTTCTCCGGGAACAGCGCCGAAATTATTATGATCGCATCGTGAAAACAGTGCGTCTGGCAGCACCTTTTTTTGACGATTTTCGGTTACGGCCTTCTCCCCTTAACCCCAATAAAATTCAGCTTGAATGGCAAGAAAAAGGATCAGATAGTTATTTCAAGGCCAATGTTTTATCAGATGGAACATTACGGTTTATGAGCTTGGCCACCCTTCTCCTTCAACCTGACTTGCCGGCAACAATATTTATCGATGAGCCTGAACTGGGACTGCACCCTTACGCGATCACGCTTCTGGCCAGCCTCCTACATCGAGCCGCCGCACAAACACAAATCATTGTCTCCACCCAATCAGTCCCTTTAGTCAATCACTTTTCCCCAGAGGATTTGATTGTCGTTGATCGAGAGGATAACCAATCCGTCTTCAAGCGGTTGAGAGAACAAGAAATTGAAGTGTGGTTAGAGGAATACAGTCTGGGTGATCTGTGGGAGAAAAACATCATCGGCGGGAGACCGTAACGGTGAAGAAAGCGCTGATTCTGGTCGAAGGACAAACGGAAGAAACATTTATCCGGGATGTCTTGGGACCATATCTATTACCCAAGACGATTTATTTACAGGCTAAGTTGGCCACAACGAAACGAGTTAAGAAAGGGCCAGACTTTAAAGGCGGCATTGTTTCATACGGTAAAATGAGGAGTGATCTTCTCCGGCTCTTGGGTGATACCAGCGCCCATATTGTGACCACGATGATTGATTTTTATGGGTTGCCGCCGGATTTTCCCGGCAAGCGCGACCTGCCATCCGGGACGGGGTATGAGCGAGTGACCCATCTTGAAGAAGCATTTCGACAAGACATCAACCACCCCAAGTTCATCCCCTACCTATCTTTGCATGAATTTGAAGCGATGCTTTTTACCAATCCCGAACAGTTTGCCCAAGCCTTTCCAGATGATCGAAATCGGCTAAAAGAGCTGGCGCAAGTAAAGGCTAAATTTGGATCACCTGAAGAAATTGATGACCAACCCCAAACCGCACCCTCTAAACGTATCTTGCATCTTTTTCCAGAGTATCAAAAACCTATTGACGGCTCACTCATCATTTTGGAAATTGGTATCAATCCGATCAGGCAAGCGTGTCCTCATTTCAATGAATGGCTGAAAAAATTGGAAGCGGTAGAGGAAGACTAAAATGAATAGCGATTTGATTCGTATCCTTGTGGTGGCCGATGACCACTCGATGAG
>CAZWZZ010001229.1:0-2026 GCA_964638395.1 uncultured Caldilineaceae bacterium | reverse complement strand
CGCCGAGGGAGACGAGCCGCAGCGTATTCTCTATCTGTGGAGCCTGTCTGCGGAAGCTCCCGGCGACGACGTGACCGGCCCTGAGCCGTTGGCCAATTATGACCATTGCCTGAACCTGGCCAGGGCGCTGACGGTCGAGAGCGGACCGCAGCCGGTGGGGGTGTGGCTGGTGGCCGACCGGGCGGTGCAGGTCAATCAGGAGGCCATCGACCCGGCCCAGGCCACGCTGCTCGGCCCCTGTCTGGTGCTGCCCCAGGAAAATCCCCACCTGACCTGTCGCCTGCTGGATGTGCAACGGCCTGCCGGTCGCCTCGACAGGCTGGCCGGCCAGATTCTCAACGAGTGCGCCGCGCCCACGCCCGACGCCGAGCCGGTCGTGGCCCTGCGCGGCTACCATCGCTGGACGCCCCGCTACGAGGCCGTGCCGCTCCCGGCTGCCCCAACCGGCAGCGGGCCGGGACGCCTGGCAGCGAACGGCGTCTACATCATCACCGGCGGGCTGGGGCGCATCGGCCTGACCCTGGCCGAGCATCTGGCTCACCGGACCGCCCGCCTGGTCTTGACGACGCGCCGTGATTTCCCGGCCAAAGCAGCCTGGCCTACCCTGGCCGCGTCGCCGGAGGAGTCGCCGGAGCGTCGCCGGCTGCTGGAAAAATTGCTGGCGTTGGAGGCAGCCGGGGCCGAGGTTGTGGTTATGCAAACCGATATGGCCGAGGCCGCTTCGGTCGAGCGTCTGCTGGACAGCGTCGCCGAGCGGTTCGGGACCATCGACGGTATCTTCCACGCCGCCGGGCTGGCCGATTTGGAGTACCTGCCCCACCTGACCGCCGACATGGTCGAGCGGGAGTTCGCGCCCAAGGTGCAGGGTTTGCTGAACCTGGACCGAGCTCTTGGCGACCTGGTCGAAAAGCGGGACGTCAAGCCGGACTTTGTGATGCTCTTCTCCTCGATTGCCTCGATTTTGGGCGGGCTGGGCATGGCCGCTTACACCGCCGCCAATCGCTTTATGGATGCCTTTGCCCAGGCCAATCCCGACAAACATGGCCTGACCTGGATCAATGTCAATTGGGATGATTGGGATTTTGACTACACGAAAGAACAGGTCGTGGCTTACGAAAAGACCCAGGCCCAATTTTCGATGTCCCCCGCCGAAGGGTTGGCCATCCTGGAACGTCTCCTGGCCTATGGTCAGCCGCAGCAGTGGGTCGTTTCGACGCGGGCGCTCGACCCTCGCCTGGCGAAGTGGGTCTATCAAAAACGGAGCCAACCCTGTCCGGTGAGCCTGACACGAACCAGGCCGAGGCCGGGGCGACCGGCGCGACCGAGGGCGCGGACGGCCTGGAGCAACAAATCGCCGCCGTCTACAAAAATGTGCTGGGCACGCCGGAGATTGCACCCGATGACAACTTCTTCGATCTGGGCGGCGACAGCCTGCTGGCCACCCAAATTTTGCTAAATTTGCGGCAGAACATTAGACTAGACAGCCAAATCCAGCTACGTGACATCTTTGATTATCCCACTATTCGGGACTTAGCCCAACGAATCTCGGAGGAACAATGAATTCGGAACAACTCTCACCCCAAACTTTTGGCAATCAGGATAAACTACCCCATCTGCCCGTCCTCGATCTCGACGAGACCTGCGACAAATTCATCGCCTGGGTGACGCCGCTTCTGGACGAGGCGGCTCTGGCCGAAACAAAACAGGCTGTAGCGGACTTTCGGCGGGCCGGGGGACCGGGTCCCAAACTACAAGAAGCCCTGCTGGTCTGGGCCAGGCAAGGTTTGCCCAACTGGCTGGAGCCGTTCTGGGATGACGCCTACTTGAAGCCGCGCATGCCGATTGTCATCAATTCCAACTACTTTGTGTTGTTAAAAGACCCGCCAACCGGCCCCCTGCCCCAGATCGAGCGGGCGGCCCGGCTGATTACCTCGCTGCTCAAGTTCAAGGCCCTGTTGGACCGTGAGGAATTGCCCCCGGACCAAATTCGGGGGACGCCGCTCTGTATGATGCAGTTCCGGCGGCT
>CAZWZZ010001228.1:0-2038 GCA_964638395.1 uncultured Caldilineaceae bacterium | reverse complement strand
CCTGATGGGAGGCCCAAGAGACTGTCATACTCCAAATATCAGCCGTATCTATGCACTAGAGCGGCGCAGGCCACCAAAGCTCCACCCTCATTAATGCCGTCACAAAGAGTTTGCCAACCACAAGATTGCAAGGCATAATAAATTCGACTTTCATTTAGCAGTCAGGAGGCTAATAAGCTAATGACAACGGCCACAATCACCCTTGAGCTGAACGCTGACGCCGTGAGCGCCTACAACACAGCTTCAGTGGAAGAACAAAAGAAAATGCGGCTATTATTAAGTCTTTGGTTAAAAGAACTGACTGTTTCTCCGTCTATCCCCCTCTCTGCCTTGATGGACGACATTAGCGATAAAGCGGAGACACGAGGCTTAACCCCCGCCATCTTGGAGTCCATCCTCGATGCCGAGTGAGTTACGTTTTGTGTTTGATACCAATGCCGTTGTTAGCGCGTTGTTATTAAAACATTCTGTATCTCGTCAAGCGTTTGACCAAGCCATTGCCTCCGGCGATTTATTGCTGTCATTAGCCGTGATCACAGAACTCAACGACGTCTTAAAACGAGATAAATTTGACAAATATATCACCGAAGAAGAACGGATGCAGTTCTTGGCCGTGTTGATCAAAGAGGCCACTCTCGTTGAAGTTACGGAAACCATCACCGCATGTCGTGACCCCAAAGACGATAAATTTTTAGAATTAGCCATCAGCGGCCAGGCCACTTGCATCGTTAGCGGCGACAAAGACCTGTTGGTACTCACCCCTTTTCGAGAAATACCGATCCTGACTCCTGCCGAGTTTCTAGCTCATTCGTGGCCTGCATCAAGTTAACCTGCCTGCCCGAGTTCAAAGCCATCCCCACCGAATAGCCCCCAGCCCCAACAAAAAAACCTCCCCACCGAGCGGGTTTTCATCCCTCATAATTCATCCTTCATCCTTCACCTGTGGCCCCAAAAAATCAGCGATCCTCAGCGATCACTCAGCCATTTCAGCGGTCCAGGCGCAGTCGTCCCACCCTCAATCCTGCCCACCCGAGACCAGCCCCCAGCCCTTCGTCATTCGCCAGAAGCCTTCTCCTATGGTACAATTCCCCTAAACAAGGCAGAAACAATGGGCCATCTGGATACCGGCAGCAAAAAAGTCATCAACATCTACAACCAAGCCTGGGCCGAGTGGGTCTTGCAACAGCAGCAAGTCACAGTCGAGGCCGAACTGTCCGGCGAATTCCAATTCGTCGCCAGGGCCACCGACTCGCTGCTGCAAGTCACGACCCCGAACGGTCGTTTTCTGGTGCTGACCGAACTCCAATTTTTGTATGATCCAACGATGCCCAAACGGTTAGCAGCGTATGCCATCCTGGCCCGGCAGAAATACGGCCAAGACGTGTATGTGGTCGTTATCTACTTCATGCCCCCGGCGGACGACGTCACCATCGAAGATGTCTATCACCGCGAGTTTATGGGGCAGGTGGTTCACCAAGATTTTCAGCCGATCAAGTTATGGGATTTGGAGGCGGAAGCGGTGCTGGCCTATGGCAATCCGGCCCTGTTGCCCTTCGTGCCGTTGATGAAAGGCGGCAACAATGAGCGGATGGTCCGCCGCTGTGCCGAACGCATCCGGCAAGAACCCCAAGCCGCCGAGCTAGAGACCGTGTTGGCCATTTTTGCCGAGTACGTGTTAGACAAACAACTGCTGAAACAGATATTGAGGTGGGAAATGAATATTGTTCAAAAATCAACGATTCTCCAAGAGTTAATTGAAAAAGGTCGTGAGGAGGGTGAAGAGACAGGCCAACGCAGAGCCACCCTAGATAATCTATACCAAACCCTGACCATCCGTTTCAACGCAGACCCGAACCAATACCACGACCAACTCAACCGCCTCGACCTCCCCACCCTCAAAAACCTCTTCGAAACCGCCCTAACCGCCCCCTCCCTCGCCGAGTTCGAAGCCGCCCTCACCGACCTCCTCACCCCGCCCGACACCGCGTAGCCCCCAGCCCCAACAAAAAACCCGCCCCACCGAGCGGGTTTTCATCCC
>CAZWZZ010001227.1:0-2045 GCA_964638395.1 uncultured Caldilineaceae bacterium | reverse complement strand
CATCGTTGGCTTCGATGAGGCGGTTGTTGTAGCGGTTCAGCGCCTCGTCCAGCATCTCTTTGAAAGAGCGGTAACGGCCCAGATTCCGTTTGCGGCCCCGGTCCAGTTCGTCATTGAGCAGCTTCAGCAGCAGCCTCATCTGCAAATCTTCGTTGCCCTGCTGACCATACCCGGCTAAAAACTCATCATCCAAAATCGACACTTCCGGCCTGTCCAGCCCGGCCCGGGCAAAGATGTCAAAGGCGTCACCGGCGGCGATGCTCTCATCGAGCAGATCGCGCACGGCCCGCTCAAGCTGGACGGCCTTCTGTTTGGCCTCCGGTTCCAGTTTACGCAGTTGCTTGCGGATCATCTGGTAGAAGGCCACCTCGTCGCTGTGGCTTTGAGCCTGGGGCAGATGGCTGACCAGGCTGAAGGCTTTGGAGAGCCGCCACTCATCGGCCAGAAAATCCTCTTTCAGGCTCTCGTCGGGGGCCAGGGTGCCGTAGACCAGGTTGCACAAATCCTCAAGCTGGATGTTGCTCAAATCGCGCCAGGTAGCGTAAGCCTCAGCCGGTAACCCCTGCCCGGTCGGGTTGGGCATATTGGAGCGGGTCACTTCGACCTGGTGCACGAAGTAAGCGAGGGCTTCCTTCGTCAAATCCTCGGT
Source organism: uncultured Caldilineaceae bacterium (assembly GCA_964638395.1). GTDB lineage: Bacteria > Chloroflexota > Anaerolineae > 4572-78 > J111 > CAZWZZ01. The sequence continues at coordinate 1,396 of CAZWZZ010001227.1, read as the reverse complement.
CAGGGTTCCGCGTCCGCCGCCGCCGGTATATTTGCGGGTCGCCTCTTTCAGCCGGTCGCCGATGCCGATGTAATCGACGATCAGGCCGCCCTCCTTATCCCGGAAAATGCGGTTGACGCGGGCGATGGCCTGCATCAGATTGTGGCCCTTCATCAGCTTATCGACATACATCGTGTTGACGCAGGGGGCGTCGAAACCGGTCAGCCACATATCGCAGACGATGACCAGCTTCAGCGGGTGGTCGGGATCGACAAACTGCTTTTTGATGGCCTCCCGCCCGGCTTTGGTGGTGATGTGCCCGGCGGCGCTCCATGCGGAGGGATCATCGGCCAGATTGCCGGTCATCACGATTTTGATGGCGGGGCAATCGGCGTGGGCGGTCAGGGCATTGTACAGGGTGACGCAGTTGGCCCGGCTCATACAGACGATCATGGCCTTGCCGGCGAGGGCCTGCTGGCGGGTGTTGAAATGGTCGAGCAGGTCGCGGGCTAAAATTTCGGATCGTTCTTTAGTGCCGGCCGCCCGCTCGACGACGGCCCACTTGGCTTTGGCCTCCTCCAGGTGGGTGGCCTCGATTTCCAGGTCTTCGCCAATGGCCGCCAGTTCGGTGTCGATCTCCTCATTTTCCAGCTTGAGGGGGATGTGGCGGGCTTCGTACAAGATTTGGACGACGGCGTTATCCTCTTTGGCCTGCTGCATATCGTAGACGTGGATGGTGTTGCCGAAGAGTTGGATGGTGTTGGCATCCTCTTTATCAATGGGCGTGCCGGTAAAGCCCAGATAGGCAGCGTTGGGGAGGGCCTGGCGCAGGTTGCGGGCAAAGCCCTGGCCGATCCTGACCCGGCCCTCTTTGTCTTTTCGCATTGTGGCGCTCAGGCCGTATTGGGTGCGGTGGGCTTCATCGGCGATGACGATGATATTGTGCCGCTCGGAGAGGCGGGGGTGGGCTGTTTCATCCGCTTGCAGGGCGAACTTTTCGATGGTGGTGCAGATGACCTCGCCCCCTTCGGTGCGCAGCCTGGCCCGCAGATCATCCACGCTGTCGGCCTGGCTGACCGTGCCGACCAACGCTCTGGCCGCGACAAAGCTCTCGTACAGTTGGTTGTCCAGATCGGTGCGGTCCACCTGAACCACGACCGAGGGGTTGAGGCCCGGCCAGCGGCGCAGGATACCGACCAGGAAGATCATCTCCAAACTTTTGCCCGATCCCTGGGTATGCCAGATGACCCCGGCCCGTTTGTCGGCCTCCGGCTGCATAGCCCGCAAGACCTCCTGTACGGCAAAGTTGACGGCGAAGAATTGGTGATATTTGGCCCCCTTTTTGGTGATGGCGTCGTTTACTTCCTCGTGAACCAGGAAGTTGCGGCTGTAGTCGAGCAGCCGCGCTTTGGGGAAG
>CAZWZZ010001226.1:0-2045 GCA_964638395.1 uncultured Caldilineaceae bacterium | reverse complement strand
CCGTGCGGGGGGCGGGGATCAAAGCGGGTTGGCGCAAAGTGATATGTAGCTAGAAATATAATAGTCATTATAGCGGCCCACGGATCATTCAAGACCTGACAGGGCTGCCGAAGGTGCCGAGTTGAAAAAGGGAAGTACTATGACCCATCAGCGAGCAAAACCGACGTTGGAACAACCGGCCCGGTATCGGATTAGTATTCAAGGCCAACTGGATGACAGTTGGTCCGATTATCTGGGCGGTCTGGAGATTCGCCGCGCCTCGGCCCCCCCTGACTCCACCGTCACCATCCTGACCGGCCCCCTGCTCGATCAAGCGGCGCTGATGGGCGTGCTCAACAGCCTGTATGGTCTGGGATTGCCCCTGCTGTCGGTTGAGAGGATTGCGGAGTAATGTCTCCGGAGCAGATTTTTGAGATGATCCTGACCGACCTGCGGCAGGCAGTGCCTTTTGATGGGGCCTCCGTGTTGAGCCGCCACAACGGGCGCTTGGTGTTGGTCGGCGGGGCCGGCTGGTCCAATCCGACGGCTCTCCTCGGCTTGAGCGTTGATCTGACCCGCCACGAAACCTATCGGGCCTTTCTCAAGCGGGCGGCACCGGTTATCGTCGCCGATGTTCGAGAGCGGCCCCAGGTGCAGCTTGAACCGCTATCGGTCCTGGGCCAGCGGGCCTGGTTGGGGCTGCCGATCACCCTCGAAGGGGAAGTGATTGGCTGGCTGGGGCTGGCCAAGCGGGAGCCGGGCTACTTCACCGCGGACCACGTCCGCCAGGCCCAGCCGTTTCTGGCCCGGTTAGCCAGTGCCGTGGCGATGGGTCGTCACTATCGCTCGGAGCAGGAGCGGCGCATCGAGGCGGAGCAGCGGCGGCAGATCGCCGAAAACTTGGGCGATATGCTGGCCGTCTTGAACTCGAACAAGAGCCTGGATGACATCCTCAGTTTTATCGCCGCCCAGACCAATCAACTGCTAGGCACGGATGCCAACGCCATTTATCACCAGGAAGAGGCGGGCGGGCCGTTTACCCTGGTGGCGACGCAGGGGTATCAGACCGCCGACCTGACAGAGCGGGAACGGATGGTCGTCAACGAGGCGTTGGCGGAAACGGTGGTCACCCATCAGCCGGTGACGATTAACGGGATGAGCCGGCGGGCCGGTCAAACCAGCGCCCGCTATCAAGCGTCGTTGGCCGTGCCGTTGTTGATTAAGGGAGAGGTCTACGGCGGGATTATGCTCTACTATCGCCGCCCGCGTCGCTTTTCGGCAGAGGAGATCGAACTGGCCACGATCTTCAGCGACCAGGTGGCCCTGGCTATCGAGAATGGCCGCTTGCGGATCAAGGTGGAGCAGGCGGCGATCATCGCCGAGCGGAACCGGCTGGCCCAGGAACTGCACGATGCCGTCTCTCAGACCCTTTTTTCGGTCAGCGCCATCGCCGAAGCCCTGCCCCGCGTCTGGGCGCGTCACCCGGAGGCAGGCGAACAGGGCCTCAAGCAGCTTCACCTGCTGAGTCGGACCGCTCTGGCCGAGATGCGGACTCTGCTGCTGGAGCTACGACCCGCCGCCCTGGCCGAGACCCGGCTGGCCGAGCTACTGCGGCAGTTGGCCGACGGAATGGCCGGTCGCATCCAGGCCCCGGTTGACCTGACGGTAGAGGGTGGGCGCCCGCTACCGGCGGAGGTCAAACTGGCCCTGTATCGGATTGCTCAGGAGGCCCTCAACAACATTGCCAAACACGCCCAGGCTGACCGGATCAAAATTATTTTGGACTATCAGCCGGAGCAAGTTATCTTGCAGATCAGCGATAACGGTTGTGGATTTAATCTTGGCGCCGTTCTGCCTCATCAGTTGGGGGTGGGCATTATGGCTGAACGGGCCGGTAGCGTGGGAGCCGATTTTAGTGTGGATAGCCAGCCGGGTCAGGGCACTTGCGTGACCGTGGTCTGGCCAAATTATTCAGGGAGGAATCATGCAACCCCAAAAAACCATTCGCGTAATGGCCGTCGATGACCATCAGATTTTGCAGATGGGCATCAAATTTTTGTTGTTGG
>CAZWZZ010001225.1:0-2046 GCA_964638395.1 uncultured Caldilineaceae bacterium | reverse complement strand
GTATTGTGGATACCGAAAAGGGGCCGGCCTGGTTTCAACAAAAAATGACCGCCTGGCTGACACAGTTGCCCGGTGATGAAAGGGGTCTGGGTGAAGATTACGACTTTTTGCGAATCTTGACTAATGATTTAAGCGAAATCGATGGTCGGGCAAAAGCGCAATACCCCAAATTTTATGGGGTGGTCATCCGACCCAGAGAGTTGAAATCGTCGGATGCGACCGCTCGCCGGGATTATTTGAAGCGGTATGCCGCCGCTGATTTATTAAAACAGGTGATGGGGTATTGGCAAGCCCATCTAAAAAACTTTGTGCCCAGACCTGAGAATGTCGAAAAATCTGACTACACCAGACACGCCAATTGGATGACCGCCCTGCGTGAGTTAGACCCGGACAGCTACCAGGCGCTTCTGGAAAATTGGCGTGTTGAGCATCACCGGCGGCGCAATCTGTGGAAAGCGATGGCCGCGGCGGGGTTGATTGAAAACTAGCTATTTCTTGCCCAAAATCGTGCCCCCAGCCCCGACGGCGTAACAGGTGGTCGAGTCGGGACAACTGACATCATTCAAGTTTGTCGTCAAGTTTGTTGACTCGGGCTCCCAATTTTCGCCGCCATTCGCGCTGGTAATCACCGTACCTCCGTCGCCGGCTGCGTAGCAGGTTTGGGCATCGGGGCAACTGACCCCCTCTAACGGCTGGGCGGTGCCGGAGGCGCGGGGGGTCCAACTGCTCCCCCCATTATCGGTTTTTTGAATTTCACCCGCCACGCCCACCGTCAGGCAGAACGAATCGGTGGCACAATCCACATCCCGTAGGTCTGTGCCTAAATTGAACGGACCATCTTTGACGCCCGTTCCGGCAAAAACCAGGACCCGGCCAAAGCGACCGACGACCGTACAGGTGCCATCGTTAGGGCAGCTCGCGCCATATAGATCGGTATTGCCCAGCGATTTAGGGGGAATCACCCACTCATCACCCCCATCGAAACTGACCACGCCGGTACTTGTGTTGTTATCGCCACCCACGGCGAAACAGGTGTCTGTAGCGCAGCCGACACCCCGCAGAATTTGGCTCGTCCTCGAGTCTTCAGTGAACCAATTGCTGCCGCCATCACTGGTGCGGAGGATAAGCCCCGCATCCCCGACTGTTACACAGTTGTTCGCATCACGGCAACTGACATCGTTGAGAGAGAAGGCGATCCCGGACTGTTGTTTATCCCAGGTGGTGCCGCCATCCGTGGTGGTCAAAATCCCGCCATTCACCCCGACCGCCACACAGAAAGTCGTCGTCGGGCAGTCGATGGCGTACAAATCGACCTCAATCGTGGAGTCTTGGGCTTGCCAACTGCTGCTGGGCGGGCTTTTGATAACAAGGGGCAGAAAAACCGAAACGCTGTCTATCATATCGACCCGATAATCGCCGGAGTCGCCCAGCGTGGCCATCCGGACGTAGTAGGTCGTTCCGGCTGACACTCCCGCGGCCAGATTTTCAGCTTGACCGGCCCCGGCTACGTCCCGGCAGCCCAGATTGTCAGTCAGGGGATGGGTGGGGCTATCCGCCGGACCGGTGTAGATGGCCAGGCTGACATCGGTGGTTTCGTTGGGGGTAATGGTGACGTTGAGGACACCACTCTGAGCGGCTGTATATTTGTACCATGCTGAGGCGGTGAAACCAACACCACCCTGTTGATTGCCACAGATGGCTTCGTCAGGTTCACCCGTGGCCGACTCCGGGGCGACGTAACTGATGGCATCGTTGTAGGGCAGGCTCGGCACGACGGTGGCATTGACCAAGTCGTCATTGCCGGGGATGGGGGCTTTGCTGGGGCCTATTTGGGCTGCAACCTCCTGAGAGTGCGTGACAGTGGCTCCAAATAGCATTATCCCCAACAAAAGCAACCCCAAAAGCAACCCCAATGGTAGACGGCTTATAGTTTCCCTCATCATACTTTCCCCTGAATAACAAATTTGCGGCGCAAATGTTCAGGTAGCATCCCAGCAGTTCTCAATATGGGGCACAAGACCCTAAAGGTTTCCATAGATCAGGCAC
>CAZWZZ010001224.1:0-2048 GCA_964638395.1 uncultured Caldilineaceae bacterium | reverse complement strand
GTTGGTTGATGATCGTCACCACCGAAGGAATGATCTCGGCGATGATGTCCTCCATGGCCGGGGTGGGGCTGGGTTGGGGCGAGGGGGTCGGGGTCAACGTTTCGACCGGGACGGAGGTCGGCGTGGGGGAGGGCGTGGGCGTGACCGGTTCGTTCCACAGGGCCACACTTTCGCCGCTAACACTCAACAGCAGCCCACCGCCGACAAGCCCGCCGATGATACCGCCGACCATAAAGGCCATCCCCAACAGCGATACAAAGAGACAGCCGTTGCTACCGGCGATGGTCTCAACCAATTTGCTGCTGGCCGAGGCTGATTTGGCGCTGGCCGGGGGGGGCGTTACTTGCATCTTGCGGGTCACCGTATGTTTGGCCTGATCGACAACCGATTGGCCGTGGGCGCTGGCGTGGCGGGCACGGGCAATGTTGATCGGGTTGACGACCAGCGAGTCGTCTTTAGCATCTGTGGGTTCCGGCTCTTCCTTGTTACTTTTGGGTTGGGGAATATCACTCATTAAGGCAACACCTCGAGGCCATCACCGGTCGTTACTTGACCGATGATCCAGTGGGATTGGTTCAGCTCCTTACAAATAGCTTGGAAATCAGCCAGACGGTCGGCGGGCACGGCCATCAACAAGCCCCCCGATGTCTGCGGGTCCCACAACAGCCAGGCTTGAAAGTCGGCTACGGTGGGGGCAACGGTTACCGCTTTTTCAAAATACATCTTGTTGTTCGACATCCCGCCCGGAAACACAAAATCAGCGCCATATTGTGCGGCTCCGTCGAGCAGGGGCATGTGGTTCATCTCGAAGACAAACTTCTGGCCGGACGCCTGGGCCATCTCCATCCCGTGCCCTAGCAATCCGAAACCGGTAATATCGGTCACGGATTTGATGCCGCCGACGGTTTGAGCGGCCTGCGTGGCCAGGCGGTTGAGCGCCTTCATCGAGGCCACCATCCGGGCCACGTGGTCGGGGTCGGCAATGCCCCGCTTGAGGGCGGTACTGATCGTGCCGGTGCCGAGCGGTTTGGTCAACACTAACACATCGCCCGGCCTGGCCCCCCCTTTGGTAAAGATACGCTCAGGATGAACCGTACCGGTCACCACCAGGCCATATTTCGGCTCATCATCGGTCACAGTGTGACCCCCGGCGACGACGGCTCCGGCCTCCAAGACCTTCTCCGCGCCGCCGCGTAAAATCTCGGTGACGAGGGCCGGGTCGAGCTTGGTCGGGAACGCGCCGACGTTGAGGGCAAACAAAACCTGGCCGCCCATGGCGTAGACGTCGCTCATCGAATTGGCCGCGGCGATGGCTCCGTAATCATAGGGATCATCGACGACCGGCGTGAAAAAGTCCAGCGTATTGATGATGGCCTGCTCATCGCTGACTTTGTAAACGGCGGCATCATCGGCCAGGCTCAGGCCAACCAGCAGCTCAGGCGGTGTTTGGCCGTTATTGGTGAATGTGTTGTGTAGCGGGCGCAGCACCTGCGCCAGGGCCTCCGGGGCCATCTTGCTGGCTCACCCGGCACATTTGGCCAGCGCCGTCAGTTTGATCTGTTCGCGGCTCATCGTCACCTCCTGTTTTGATGTCGGCCTGTCATTGCTCTCATTAGAGACACACTTTTTCTATTTTACTCTATTCCAACGTTAAGGCAAGGATGAGACCGGCCTAGGGTTAGTTCACTTTTGGGGCGAATTATAGCCCTCCACGATTTAACCGCCCCGATGGAAGGTTGGAAGGCTGGAAGATTGGTCACACGCCTGATAACCAACCTTCCAAATCTTCCACACTTCCAAATGGTCTAAAATCTGCCCCAAAACTGAAATGCTCCCCCGGCCTACTACGCCTCTGCCTCATTCATCAGATGTTCGGTATGGATGATCCGGCGCGTCCCAGTCTCAGAGCGGATGAGCAGGGATTGGGTTTTGGCTCTGTTGCCGTGGTATTTGACCCCGGCCAACAGGGGGCCGCCGGTGACGCCGGTGGCGGCGAAAAAGATACGATCACTGGAGACCAATTCATCCGAGGTCAAGATACGTTTGGT
>CAZWZZ010001223.1:0-2060 GCA_964638395.1 uncultured Caldilineaceae bacterium | reverse complement strand
CCCGCAGTGGGGGATTGCTTCGCTACGCTCGCAATGACAAATCCACAATTACTTTGATTTACAGTGTACTAAGCGGAATCAATATTAAAAGTATAGTGACAGCTCAAGGGGGAAGCTCATCTAGCTTTCCCCTTTATTTTTAATTATCTTATAGGAGACCACAATGTTAGTCACATTGATTATTATGGACGGCTGGGGCTTGAACCCGCGCAAAGATCATAACGCGATTGCCCAGGCCAACACCCCCTACTTTGATTATATCTGGAACAATTGGCCCAGCGCGACCTTAGAGGCCTCCGGCAATGCCGTGGGCTTACCCCACGGGCAGATGGGCAACTCCGAAGTCGGACATATGAACCTCGGCGCGGGGCGGATCGTGCCCCAGGATTTAACCTACATTAATAGATTGATTGAGGATGGCGAGTTTTACGAAAATGAAGCCCTCAACAACGCCCTCCAACACGCTATCGACAACGATAGCAATCTGCACCTGGTCGGCTTGCTGTCCGATGGCGGCGTTCATAGTCATCAAAATCACCTCTATGCCCTGTTACGGTTGGCTAAAAACAAGGGGTTCGAGCGGGTTTACATTCACCCCTTGATGGATGGCCGGGACACACCGCCCCGGGGCGGGGCCGAGTATCTCCAGCAGCTCGAAGAGCAAATCGAGCGCATCGGCTGCGGGACGATTGCCACGGTCTCCGGGCGTTACTACTCGATGGATCGGGACAAGCGTTGGGAACGGACCAAATTGGGGTACGATGCCATCGTCTATGGCGAAGGGCGCCAGGCGACCAGCGTCAAGGAGGCCATCGAAGGCTCCTATGATGACGATGTCGGCGATGAGTTCGTCATTCCGACCGTCATCGTCGATCATGATAGCCAGCCGACCGTCACCGTGCAGGATAACGATGCCTTCATCTTCTTCAACTTCCGGGCCGACCGCGCCCGGCAATTGACCCACGCTCTGATGGAGCCGGGCTTCGACGGCTTCGAGCGGCGGAAGGATGCCCCTACTGGCTTGAAGATGACCACCTTTATGCCCTACTATGACGACCAGAACGCCGAGATCGCCTTTGAACTCCCGGAGCCGACCAACGGCCTGGCCGAAACGTTGTCGAAGTTGGGCAAAAAACAGTTCCACTCGGCCGAGACGGAGAAATATGCCCACGTTACCTACTTTTTCAACGGTGGTGAAGAGACCCCGTTTGAGGGGGAAGATCGAGTCCTGGTTCCCTCGCCGAAGGTGGCCACCTATGATCTACAGCCGGAAATGAGCGCCCCCGGTATCAAAGATGAAGTGGTCAAGGCCATTCGTACCGGCCAATATGAGTTCGTGCTGGTCAACTTTGCCAACCCCGATATGGTCGGTCATACCGGCTTTTTGGACAAAGCTATCATCGCCGCCGAAACGGTCGATGAGTGTGTGCGGCAGGTGGTCGAAGCCACGGTCAACGCCGGGGGTGCGGCCCTCGTCACCGCCGACCACGGCAACTCCGACCAGATGCTCGACTACGACACCGGCAAACCCCACACCGCCCACACCACCAACCTCGTGCCCTTCGTCTATGTGGCCGAGCATAAACCAACCTGGCGCTTCGCCAACGGCGTCCTGGGGGATGTCGCCCCCACGGTGCTGGCTCTGTTGGGCCTGGAGCAGCCGGAGGAGATGACTCGCCACTCGTTGATCCGAGAGGAGTGATTTGACAGACTGCCGCTCAGCGTGGTATGATGCGCGTCGTTGTTAGCAGATTTACCAACTAAAAATGTACTTTCTCATCCAGAGGGGTGGAGGGACCGGCCCGATGAAACCCCGGCAACCTGATGAGGGTGGCGCGTTTGATAGCCACTCCATTTTCGGTGCCAACTCCGGCAGAAATTCGATTTCTGGAAGATGAGGGTTATCTGATGGTGTGATAAAGATGAAGCCCCTTCCGAAACGAAGGGGCTTTTTGTATGACCAAACAGAGACCTGGCAGGTTTCTAAAACCTACCAGGTCGAGAACTTAAGGAGAACCAACGATGACCAACCAGCAGTTAAGCACCCGCGTCGTTCACGC
>CAZWZZ010001222.1:0-2061 GCA_964638395.1 uncultured Caldilineaceae bacterium | reverse complement strand
TCGATACGGTTTCCGCTACGCTCCAACCTACTCAGGATGCTGGACTTGAAATCTCACCTAATTTCTGGGACGCACCCTGAGTCAATTTCAAGGTTGACACCACCCCCCACTTATGATAAACTGATCTTGATCTTGATTTCAAGGAGGCGTATTTATGAATAACCGGATTTACGACGCGGCCCAAGTGGCCCAAGCAACCCCTAACGTCTACGCCTGCCGGATGGAGAATTTATAAGCGCTTTTTTCAAAATATCGCTTTTTGCCACCACAGGGGTAGACACGTTCCTGTGGTTTTTTGTTTTAAACGTGACGCAGTTTGTAAAACAATTTGTAACTACTCAGCCACTATGTCATTTCGAGGCTGAAAGCCGAGAAATCTCCCCAGATGGGGCGTTGTCAACAGCGTTTTGGGCGGATTTCTCGCTCCTTCAGCCTGCCCTGAGCGTAGTCGAATAGGTCGCTGCTAATATGAACAAGCACCCTTCGATACACTTCGCTACTCAGGATGCTTGTTCATTAGCGTTACCGTAATCCTGTTTTCAAAGATTATGGGATGCTCGAAATGATATGGAAGTGAATAGTTACAATCGTTCAATCTATCCAAGCGGCCACAGGATGATAATATCCTGTGGCTTTTTTTATTACCGATCAAGGGAGCAACCTTTACCAATGGCTAACGAGAAAGATTACTTCGCCCGTAATATCGACAGCGAAAAAAAGTACAAAAATCATCTCGAAAAAGAGAAGCGGCGCAAAAAATTGCGCTCGGTCAACAAAAAGTTCAAACGCAACCAAAAGCCGAAACGTCGCCGCCGGGATTGGGGCGCGGATATCGAGGCGTGGGAGACGTATGATGGGTATGAAGATGGGTATGAAACGGAAGAGCGGGTGATGCCCCGCTCCGAAAGCGAACGGCGGCGACGGATCGAAAAAGAGATTCTCCGGGAGGCCGGAGTCGAAGCCGAACCGGACGAAACCGCTCGATCTCCGGAAACCGGGCTGCCGGGGCTGGTGTTGACCGTCAACAAAGGGCTGTGCCAGGTCGAAGTTGGAGAGCGAACCCTGTCCTGTCATATCCGGGGTACGCTCAAAGCCACGGAGACCGCCTATAGCAACGTCGTGGCCGCCGGTGATGATGTTCTCATCAGCGAGGATGGCACCGGGGGCGGCGTCATCGAAGCCGTCCTGCCTCGGCGCAGCGTGCTGGCCCGCGCCGACGTCTCCAACAATCACCGGCGGCAAGTCATCGTTGCTAATGCCGATCAACTGCTGATTGTTTCTGCCTGGCGGGAGCCGCTCCTGTGGCTGGAGCTGATCGACCGCTACCTGATCGCCGCCGAGCGCAATAATCTGCCGCCACTCATCTGTCTCAACAAAGCGGATCTGATCGAGGATGAGGCCGAATGTCGGGCTACGTTGCAGCCGTACCGTGATTTGGGCTATCCGGTTTTGGTGACCAGCGTCCTGACCGGGGCCGGTCTCGAGGCGTTGGAGACTGTGCTACGGGGGAAGCTCACCGTCCTGTCCGGGCTATCCGGTGTCGGCAAATCGTCGCTGCTGCGGGCCGTGCAGCCCACGCTGACCCTCCGCACCGCCGCTGTCAGCGACAGCAGCGGCGAGGGGCGACACACCACCACCCAGGCCAGCCTGCTCCGTCTCGACGACCAGACCGGTGTCATCGACACGCCCGGCATCCGCGAGTTCAGCCTCAGCGGGCTGCGGCAGCGGGAGTTGGCCCTCTTTTTCCCGGAAATTCGTCATCGAGCGGCGGCCTGCCGCTTTGCCGACTGCACCCATCTGACCGAGCCGGAGTGTGGCGTTCGAGCCGCCGTCGAGGCAGGCCACATTGCCGCCAGCCGCTACCATAGCTACCGGCAGATTTACGGGACGCTGCCGGCATAAAGGTCGTTAGACTACCTGTGTTTTTTATGTTACGCTTCAGGCTGATTTAACCTTTTCTACATAATATAAGAGGCCGTAAACTATTCCATTTAGGAGTGACGCGATTCGCATCCCGAGTAGCCTTGAAAAGGCGTATCGAGGGGTGCAGCCGCGACAAAC
>CAZWZZ010001221.1:0-2069 GCA_964638395.1 uncultured Caldilineaceae bacterium | reverse complement strand
GTGGGGGGCGATTCCGGCGGTGATTATGGCCCTCATCGCCCAAATCCTCCTCGATGTGCCGACGACGTGGGTCTTACCCAACGGCGGCCTGGCCTACGAAGTCGTCGGCGGGAGCGTCTGGGCACCGCTGACCGAGGAAATCACCAAGGGCCTGGGCGTGCTGCTGATTTTGTTGGTGGCTCACCGGGAAGTGGACAACGTCCTGGACGGCATCATCTATGGGGCGATGGCCGGCCTGGGCTTTGCCTTCACCGAAAATCTACTCTACTTCGGCGGGGCGTTGGCCGAGGGCGGCTGGGGGGCCTGGGTCTTCGTCGTCCTGTTGCGGACCATCCCCTTCGGTCTCAACCACGCCTTTTTTAGCGGCTGGTTCGGAGCCGGCCTGAGCCTGGTCTACCTCAGCCGCCGCCGCTGGACCAAGATTTTGGCCCCCATCGGCGGCTTTGCCGCCGCCGTCATCTTCCACGGGCTGCACAACCTGGGCGCGGCTTTGGCCGGGGAAAATCCACTCATCATTTGCCTGACCTTTCTGGGCAACTGGGGCGGTATTCTGCTGCTGGGGGTCATCATCTACCTCATCTGGCGGCAAGAGCGGCAATGGATCAGCGCCCATCTTTCCGGCGAGTTCAGCGACGACACCTATCACGTTATAAGCTCCTGGCGTCGTTGGAACGGGCTGCGGATGGAGGCGCTTCTCCGGGGCAAACTTGGCCGCTGGCGGCAGTTGGGCCAGCTTCGCCACATCGCCACCGAACTGGCCTTCAAAAAGCAGCGGCTGGCCGAGCGTGGCCCGGATGAGCGCACCAACCAGGACATCGAAAAGTATCGCCAGCAGTTGAACCAGATAGATGGTTCTTCGTCGTCCGGTTAACTACTGTGACCCGCCCGACGCTCTGTCTGATCTTCACCTTCTTGCTGCTGATCGTCGGCTGCACCTCGACCCCCGCCTCACCCACTGCCGGGCCATCCCCGGCGACGCCGACCACCGTCACCCCCTCGCCCAGTCCGCCCCGACTGCGTGCCGTCACCCGCCCCAGCCCGACGCCCTCACCCTCCCCGGTTCTGACCCCGGCGGTGACGGAGATTACCGTCTGGGAAAATCTGCCCCCCCCGCAAGCGGAGCTTCTGGCCGACGATGTGGCCGCCTTTGTCGAGGCGTTCCCGGCCTACCGGGTCGATCTGCGCCATTACGAGAGTCAGGCTGATTTTATGACGGCGGCTGACAGCGCCGCGTTCGACGTAGTTCTGGCCGGGCCGCCGTCGCTCGAAGCGTTGTGGAGCGCCGGACAGATCGCCCCGATGACGGACTTCTTCCCGCCCAGCTTCATCGACGGCTTCGCTGCGCCGACGCTGGTCGGGGCCACGGCGGACGAAGCCTTGTGGGGGCTGCCCGATACGACCGGCTTTCACCTGCTCCTTTTTTACAACCGTCGCCTGGTGGATACCCCGCCGGCCGACAGCGCCGAACTGTTCGCCCTGGCTGAAAATCTGACCGGCCAGGGCCGCTGGGGGCTGGGTCTCAACAGCTACGATCCGCTGTGGCTGCTGCCCTGGCTGACGCCCTACGGCGGTTGGTTGACCAACGAGGCCGGACAGCCCGCCCCGGACGCCCCGGCGCTGGAGGCTGCGCTCCGCCTGCACCAAAGCTGGCACACCGGTGCGGCGGCCATCGCCCCGGTGGCCACTTACGACGAGGTGCGCCGGGAGTTTATCGATGGGAATATTGGGATGGTGATCGATGGGGAATGGGCCATCGGCGAGTTGAGCCAGGTGGCTGATCTCGACTGGGGGGTGGCTCTGCTGCCCCGACCCGCCGATGCGGACAACGATCAACCGGCCGCGCCCTTGATTTTGGGCCGCTACTGGGCCATCAGCCGGACGGCCACGGGCAATCGGGCCTCGGCCGCCACGACCTTTGTCGAGGCCCTCACCCGCCCGGAGCGACAACTGACCTGGACGGATCGCTTCGGCCTGCTGCCCACCCGTCGCTCCGCCCTCAATGATCCGCTCATCGTCAACAACCCCCGCCTCCGCCCCAGCGCCGCTCAGATGCTCGCCGGGCGTGCCCT
>CAZWZZ010001220.1:0-2074 GCA_964638395.1 uncultured Caldilineaceae bacterium | reverse complement strand
CCGTAGAGCGGTGTGCGGTGGCCCCGGAGGAACGAGAGGGGTAATTTTGTTGAACAGAGGATCGGGCGTATCGAGCGAATGGTTATATATAATGAATCTGGAAAATTTTCAAGGGTGGTGGGAAAGCCCACCACCCCGCTTAATTCCCCACGAATACCCCGGCGGATTCTAACGACACGTGATCCTGCCCCGCGCTTCGGAGGCGTTGGCCGGTGTTGGGATCGTACCAACCGATGAGCAGCCGGGCCGCGTCGGGAGCGCGGTCGGGGGGCAGCGGCAGGTGGAGCGTCTCCTCGATCAGTTCATCCGGTAGCCAGCCGGTTGTTGGGGCCGCGCCCTGCTGGGGCAGCGTATCAATCTGGCTGATAATTTCTCCCCCTTCATCCGTCAAATGAACAAACATTTTGTAAGAGGTCGTTATCTCGGCCAGGGCTTGCCATTGCAGGGTCAGGGGGAGCGTTTGGTCAGCAGGTGGCTGTAGCTCGACGCTGCGAAGGCGGATCAGGTCGTCGAAATCACGGTTGACCGGCTGGGCCAGGGAAGGCCGCTCGAAAATGTGTTCCCGGCTGGTGATCGTCAGCGGGGCCAGGGGGTGTTGGGCCAGCGTCGCCCCACGGTCCAGATCGACCAGCCCCAAGATGAGTTGGTAGGTGTCGCCGGACAGCGTGGCCGGGAGCAGGGGGCGGTCAACAGCGCGGTAGATGTGGCCGGAGGGCCAGGTTGGGGTGGGCCACTTGTCGAGGAGGGACCGGGGGGCATCAAAAAGCAGCAGCGGCGCTTCACCGGGCCGGGCCAGAGCGGGCATCAGGCCCAGATTGGCGTTCAAGTCTGTTGTCGCCTGCCACCACAGCGTCAGCGGTAGCCGCTCACCGGGGCGCAGCGTGGCCGGGAGGTCGCCCATTCCGACCAGCCGCAGCCCATCAAGGAGGTCGCGCTCAATGGTTTGGGGAATGGGTAGGTCTGAAACCGGGACGGGCGACGGATTTGGGGCCACGCTCAGGCTGGTCAGTGGCAGGCCGGCCCCGGTGGCTCCGGTTGGGGTCAGGCGAGCGCCACGTTCGGCCTCATACACCACGGCGGTGACGCTGTAATTGCCCGGCGGAGCGTCCGGCGGAATGGGCAGGGTAGCGTACAGCGTCGAAACCTGGCCAGGCGGCCAGTGGCGGGTCGTTAGATAATCGACCGGCCTGAGCAGGGGCTTGTCCGCTTTGGCCCATTCGAAACCTTGCTCATCGTGCAGCGTGAGGCTGACGTTGTAATCGACCGGTTGCGGGACTAACAGTTGCCAGGTCAGGGCCAGGCCGAGCGTTTGTCCGGCGGCGGGCCGGGCCGGACGCAGGTCGAGGGTGGTCACTTGGAATAGGTCGCCCACGGTGGCGGCTTGGGGCAAGGTCGTCGCCGGAACCGAGGGGCGCAGGCGGTAGGTCTGCACCGTGAAACCAACCGCCTCCTCCTGGCCGATTAACTCGCCCCGCGAGCCGAGGGCGTAGGCAAAGTAGCCTTTGGGATCGACGGCGATGCGGTCGGGCAGCATCAGCTTGACCCTGTCTACCTCCGCCGTCAGCAACTTGTCCAGAGTGGCGTCGATGGTGGCCTCATCCAGCTTAGGGTAGGCCGTCGCCGCCGCCCCTTCATACAGATAGCGGACGGTGAACAGTTCTGGCCGGGTGTTGTGGCTGGCCGTGGGCCGCACGGGAAAGAGGTAGAGCATATCCGCCTCGGCTCCGGCCTCCAGCCAGCGGACCAGGTCGGTCGGTCCCCGGTTGAAAATGATGGGGATGATGCCGCTGTTGGCCCACTGCTCGAAGTAGAAGCGGTAGCTGAGGCGGGCCGAAATCAGCGTCACCAGCAGAATGGCGGCCAGGGTGAGGAGGGTGGTTGGTGGCCCCCCTAGCCCCCCAGTGGGGGGGATTTTTGTTTTGTCCGTCCCGCCTGGCTGGTTATCGGGAGGAAGTGGTTGGTGGAGAACTCGCCCCCCCTCATCCCCCTCCACCGGGCTTATCGTTACACATAAGTGAGGTAAGTAAAAAACAAGGAGTTTGACATAAACCAAGAAAAGGTGATAAGATAGCGG
>CAZWZZ010001219.1:0-2074 GCA_964638395.1 uncultured Caldilineaceae bacterium | reverse complement strand
GAATGATCCAAATTCAGTAGACCGCAATCAAATGCTCCGAGCCGGTTTGCAACCGGCGACGTGGGTTACAAACCCACTGCGAGCTTTTTCGCTGCGGTCCCCTGAAATTAGCTCAATCTTACCACCGTTACTCGGCAAAACCAAACAGTTGGTGACAATTTTGGGCCTGCTTACCATTAGATTGACATTGCGGACTGTTCAATCTTCGTTCCCGCCGTATATTTTCGGCACGATATTCTGTTCGCTCAAAGGCGGCCGGACGTAGCCTGTCTCCTCTTGTTCTCGGGGAGGTAGCTCCTCTAAGCCGGGGGTCAAATCCTTATAGGGGATCAAGCTGAGCATGTGGGCCATACAGTTCAATTGGGCGTGTTCCGGGACTTCGGCATCCACCACGTACCAGGGGGCCTCGTCGATATTCGTATGGGCCATCATCGCATCTTTGGCCTTGGAATATTGCACCCAGCGTTTGCGGGCCTCCTGATCGACCGCGGTGAATTTCCAGCGCGTTGTGGGGTCGGCCATCCAATTCTGAAAGCGGCGCTCCTGTTCCTCGGCGCTCACCGAAAGCCAATATTTGAGCAGGGTAAACCCCTCGCGGACCAACATACGCTCGAACTCAGGACACTCACTCAAAAAGTGACGGTACTCCTGCTCGGTGCAGAAGCCCATTACCCACTCGACCCCGGCCCGATTATACCAACTGCGATTGAAGAAAACCATCTCCCCTTTGGCCGGCAGTTGCCGGGCATACCGTTGAAAATACCACTGCTTTTGCTCTCGGTCACTGGGCTTGCCCAGGGCCACGGCCCGGGCCATGCGGGGGTTCAGACGTTGCATAATCCGGCGGATCATGCTCGTTTTGCCGGCAGCGTCCCGTCCCTCGAACAGAACGACTATTCTCAAATTTTGGTCCTTGGCCCAGTACTGTAGTTTGGTCAGCTCTGTCTGGAGTCGACGCAGCTCTTGCTGGTAAAACTCCGGCGTTATAATGCCATTGTCGTCATATTTCTTGGTCACGTTATCCTCCGTATTCATTGCTTCCTGACCTACCTATTTCCCTGTCCATTTATCATCTTAGTTGTCATCATAATCTGAACCATAGACGAGAGGCACATAGTTGTATTCGCCCGTTGAGGGACGTTGATAATCCGGCTCCTCTCGTGGCGGAAAATCGACCGGATCGGGCGTCAAGTCCTGGTAGGGAATCATCGTCAGCAGATGAGCGATGCAGTTGAGGCGGGCATGTTTCTTGACGTTGGCCTGGACCACATACCAGGGGGCCTCTTCGATGTCTGTGTAGGCAAACAGGGCATCTTTGGCCTTGGAGTATTCATCCCAGCGGGCGCGTGATTCCATATCCATCGGGCTGAGTTTCCAGAGCTTACGTGGATCTTTGTTCCGACTGCGGAAGCGCTCTTCCTGTTTTTCGGCGCTGATTTCGAACCAATATTTGATGAGGATGAACCCATCGCGGACCAACATACGTTCAAAGACGGGACACTCATGCAAGAAGTGATGGTACTCCCGCTCGGTGCAGAAGCCCATCACCCACTCGACCCCGGCCCGGTTGTACCAGCTCCGGTCGAACAGCACCATCTCTCCTTCGGCCGGGAGTTGTTCGATGTACCGTTGAAAATACCATTGTCGTTGCTCCAGGTCACTCGGCTTGGGCAGGGCCACGACCCGCACCATGCGCGGGTTCAGGCGGCGCATGATCCGGCGGATGGCTCCCCCCTTGCCGGCTGCATCCCGACCCTCGAAAATCACGATGACCCGCAAGCCCTGCTCCTTGATCCAATATTGGAGCTTAACCAGTTCCCCCTGGAGTTTCGCCAGTTCCTGCTCGTAATATTTGGTCTTTATCTTCTTATTCTTCTTATACTTTTTCCCCATTGAAAACTATCCTTTCTAGACTCGGTTGTTTGAGCAAGCTCCTTTCCTGAGACTCCTGCTGACTACAACGGTTTATATCAATAATTCAGCTTCTAAAGCAGACCAAAATGGCGCAGCCCCTCGGCCACGCCGGCGGCATATTTCCGCTCGGCGAAGTAAAGGGAGTCAATCGACTCCTCCC
>CAZWZZ010001218.1:0-2074 GCA_964638395.1 uncultured Caldilineaceae bacterium | reverse complement strand
CCATCATTAGTATCGTCCTGACAGAACGGGTTTGGCGGTGTGTCGGGATATTCAGGAAGCGGTCCCGTCACTTTCTGTCCCAGTTCTGTGAAATCTGTATCATCTGGATTATACACATAGAAATAATTAGGCTCCGTATCCGTGGAAGGATCTTCACCATCTTTGTAAAACACAAAGCGATACGATGGTGCTTCAGTAACATAAGCCTCACCGAGACCGAACATAAATCCATCTGTGCAAACCATATTTTGATCTTCTTGACTATTTGATGTCGGGATAAGAGAAAAGGACGTATCCCCCCGGCTCCAGCCGGCCCAGGCCACTCCTGACAGGAATAGAAAGATAAAGATGACTGCTATGCCAATAATAAAAAGTTTGTTGTTGCGTTTCATAAGTTTCTCCTGTTACGCTGCAAAAATTTCGTCGTTCGATTTATGAACCTTCTATTTCACGTTTTACGTTTTGTGTGGCTCCAATTTGACTGGTTTGCATTTTGGGCCTGCTTCAATTGATTTGATGCTTACTCGGCGACGGGGTATAATCCCCCAAATGATAGTGAAAGGCAGAACCGATGGAAACGATTACCCTGACCATTCCCACCGCTTGGCTGAAAGGCCAGACTTTAAGCCAGGATGAGTTGCGGCAAGCCTTACAGCTAGGTCTGGATCAGCTACATCACCGGCAACAAGCGGCTCAAGAGTCGGCCGAGACGGTCATCGAGACCCTACTTCATACCGGGCGGGTTAAGCATTTGACGTTTTCGCCTGACGAGGCGGAGACGGCTCCCGTAGACCGACAGCCTCCCCCCACCTTAGCCGGGCCTCCACTCAGTGACATCCTCATTGCCCAACGGCGAGGTGAGGGGTGACCACCTACTATGTCGATAGCAGCGCCCTGGTCAAGCGTTATGTCAACGAAACCGGTAGCAGTTGGGTGCAAACCCTGTGTGATCCTGCGGCCGGACACGTTCTCGCTTTAGCCCATATCGGCCTGGTCGAAGTAGCGGCTGCTTTAGGTGTCAAAGAGCGACAGGGCATTTTGCCATCTAAAATCCGTGATGCTCTGATCCACGATTTACAGCAGGATGCTCGCCGCCAATATTGGTTGATTGATGTAGACCACCCGATTATCACCCAAGCTATTGCTTTGACCCGCCGTCAAAAATTACGAGGGTATGATGCCGTTCATTTAGCGGCTGCCCTGTTTTTACAGGCAACGCTCACGACCCAAGGGTTACTGCCGCCGACTCTGATTTCCGCTGATACTGAACTTTTGACGGCTGCCGGGGCGGAGGGATTAGCGGTTGAAAATCCCTTAAATTATCCGTAATCCCTTTTTGGCCCGATACCCTGTTTAGGTAGCCAGGCTCCGCCGAGAGCGAACCCGACCAGCCTGACAGATAAGCCCCGCTAGGGGGAGAAACCACACGCCCCTCCCCCCAGCATTGCCCTACTGCCATTAAGTTAAGCGGTGAACAGCATCCCGAGTAGCCGGAGCATCGCGGAGGCGTATCGAGGGGTGCGGCTCAGACGACGATTCGGGGCCGTCCCGCACCCCTCGATACGGTTTCGCTACGCTTACCTACTCGGGATGCTCCTAACTTAATGGCAGTGCAGCATTGCCCGGCTACTTGACCATCAGCGGCAGATAGACCCTCCTGGAACCGGCGATGGCCCACAACTCCTGGCCGTGAACGCCGTCGTCGGCGACGAAGAAGAGGGTGCCATTGACGAGGGTAATAAAACCGCCAGGATCAGAGTCGCCGCTGGGATTGATGTCTTTGACCAAGATTGTGCCATTTTCAGTGCCGTCACTTTGCCATAGCTCCGTGCCATTGGTGCCATCGTCAGCCGCGAAGTAGAGCATGTTGTTGAAGACCGTGAGGTTAGCGGGAGAAGAGTCGCCATTGGGATTGATGTCTTTGACCAATGTAGTGCCGTTTTCGGTGCCGTCACTCTGCCATAACTCCCGGCCATTGTTGGCGCCATCATAAGCCGCGAAGTACAGCGTGTCGTTGAAAGCAGTTAGATTATCAGGATTAGAGTCGCCACTGGGATTGATGTCTTTGACCAAG
>CAZWZZ010001217.1:0-2075 GCA_964638395.1 uncultured Caldilineaceae bacterium | reverse complement strand
AACTTCCTCCTTTTTTGCCTTTTATTGACCTACCCCTTTTTGTCGGGTAACAAAATATGATCATAGCCAGTTTGGCCGTTATTTTTGGATTGGTGGGCATCAACTACACCACCGATACCTGGCAATCTATCCTACTCAATCTATCCACGGAGTTACTGGGCGTAGTCGTCGTCTTCTTTCTGGTCAACTATTTTCTGATTGGCGATGATTGGGATTTGTCGGAGCGTGTTCAACGGCTCGTCAACCGTTTAGAGCTAAGTGACCGCCCCTCGGCGACGCTATTTTTTCAAAAACCGCCCACGATTGATAGTTATGTGCAAAGCGCAGAACAAATTGATTTATGTGGCGTTAGCCTGACCTCAACCATCAACAAACAGTTCAGTACCCTCCGCGAGCGACTTCAAGAGGGCTGCAATGTTCGCCTCATCGTGATCGACCCGGCCAATTCCCAAGCCGTTGAGATGTCGGGCTTACGCAGCGAAGCCCGCGACACCGATTATTTCCACAGAAAATTGGCGGCCACTTTTGAAGACATCCAATATCTCCACAAAAGCTGGGAAGAGTACAAAACACATGCACCGGAGACGACCGGGAAACTGGCTATCCGCCTCTTACCCTACGCCCCCTCATTTGGCCTCAAGGCGTTCGATACACACCAGCCCCAGGGGATGGTTTTTGTCGAAGCCTACCCTCACAAAACAGCCTCGAAAGTGCCTCACTTCGAGTTGACCCAGCAGCGGGATGGAGCGTGGTATCAATACTTCGTCGATCAATTTGCTAAGATGTGGCGCGATTCCACCCCCTGGAAACCCGGTACGCTATTTCCATCAGCTAATACGATCTACGCTCAATACGTCAAACGCCGAGACAGCGCCACCAATTTTTTTACCCGCAAGATACCTGACCTGGAGAGTCGGCTTAATGAAGCCACCTCGATTGCCATCACCGGAATGACTTTGATGCGGACCAGTATTTCGCTGTGGCCAACCTTCAAACAGCGTCTTGAAGCAGATGCCCATCTCCGTTTTTTAATTATCGATCCTGACGATCAAGCTGTAGACGTTGCCGCCAACCGGTTCGATAAATTTCAAGACCCGGAAAAATTGAAACAGGAAATTAAACAGGCTTTAGGAAACTTTGAAACGTTGATAACACAAAAGAAGACCAATAATGTTCCCCAGATACGACTCTTTCCGGGTGTGCCTCCCTACGGTATTTGGCTCATTGACGCCGACACCCCCACGGCTGAAATATGGGTCGAAGTGTATTCATTTCGAGATGGCCCCGATCCAACGTTTCACCTTATTGCCGAGCGGGATGGTGAATGGTTTGACTTTTTTCAAAGACAAGTGGAGATTATGTGGGCTGTGAGCCATCCGTGGGAACTGAACAAGCTTGACAGTTCTTCGACGGGTCCTTAAGGACTGAAAGACAAAGAAAGCGAACTTATGACTCAAAGCAAAGTGATTCGCGCCTTCTACCAAAAACAACCGGATATAACCATCAACCTCACCCTCTACAGCAAGATGGAAGAAACGGCCCGCCGCTCTTTCTACCTGCGGAATCTAGCCGGCCAATCGGATGCTGAACAGATTGCCGAGGCCGTCCAAATTATGAATGAAGTGGCCGAAGAATTGCACTACCTGACCGGTTTTGGTGTGGATAAAGGCGAGGTCAAGCTGAACGGTCAGAAGGTCGATGAAGTGGTTTATCCTGAGTATGGGACGGAGTTTTATATGTTCCATGATGGGGCTATCTTCAAGTTCAGTCCATTCAAGGGGTATGTCTGGGCCAAAGATGGCAAGTTCAACTGGCAACTGTATGAACACTTAATCGCCGATGGGTGGCAAGTCGAAATAGCTTCCTTGAAAGCAGAAGCCTCATTCCGTTTGCCCTGTGTTCTTATCAATCAACAGCAAAGGCATCTACATCCGCCAGAGAACGCCGAATTTTTTGGCGTTTATCCCTCAGTTGGGCGTCGAAAAAAGCGACGTAACGAGACTCTTATTTATGACCAAGAGAACCCTATCTTCCAACGGTTCGTTCGCAGATTCTACGAAGAGGGTCATCTATGC
>CAZWZZ010001216.1:0-2080 GCA_964638395.1 uncultured Caldilineaceae bacterium | reverse complement strand
GGAAGAAGAGGTAGGTCATGACCACGATGATGACCGGCATCGTCGATTGCATCAGCAGGGCGTTGATGGCCGTGGTAAATTGGAGGCCGGTGTAAATCAGGGTGTTGAAGATGGTCACACCCAACACGGCCAGGGCCAGCACGATCCGCCAATGGCGGCGCAGCGTGGCCCAATCCCGTTTTAGATAGGGCCAGGCAAAGCCAACCACCAGCAGCGAGCCGCCAAACCAGCGCCAGAAGGCCAACCCGACCGGCGGCACATCCAGGCGCACCGCCCGGCCCAACACAAAGTTGCCCGACCAGAAGAGGGTGGCCAGGATGAGCAGCAGGTAAGGGGCCTGAAACAGCCGTTCCGGGAGCGTGGCCGGCCTGATTGGCTCGGAATGATGGCTGGCTTTGTCGGGCATTGCTGACCCTCCTGGATTTCTACTTGGTCGGTTGGGCCACGCTGGGTTGCGGCGAGAGGCCAGTGTGGCTGGTCGAGGGCAGCACCAGGGCCAACAGGGCCGCCCCGCCCCCCAGCCAGGCCCCGCTTTGAATGACCGCCGGCAAAGTCCAGATCGTGGCCATCTCGCCGATGGCCCAGGCAGCCGCGGCCCCGATGCCGAACAGATAGCCCAACGTAATACCGGAGGCCAACGATTTGGAGCTGGGCAGCAGGCTCTGGGCGATGACCACCAGGATGCTGTGGGATGATCCCATCAGGCCGCCGACCAGCACGGCCAGGACAAAGGCCAGCCCGCTGCTGGTAAATGGCAGAAAATAGAGGGGGATGGCCCCCAATAGGAGCGTAACCGAGACCACCTGCCGCCGCCCCCAGCGGTCAGCCCATTGCCCGGCCACCACCCCCATAATGGCCGAGGCCATCCAATATAGCCCGGTAATCGAGCCATACGCCCCCGGCTGCCAGCCCATATCCTGAAACAGCTTGGGCAGAAAGGCCACCGTGCCCAGAAAGACCCAGGAGCGAAGGCCGATCAACAGAGCCAGCAGGCCAATCGCCCCCCAGCGGATGGCCGGCAGCGGCGGCAGCGGCGGCGAAGCAGCGGTCGAAGCGGGCGCGGCGGCGATCTCCCGCTCAGGCAGCGTGCCCCCAACATTGCGGTAGGTCCCATAACCGATGAACAGGATCAGGGGCAGGGCCGCCAGGGCCATACCATAAATGCCAAACAGCCCGGCCACATCCAGAAGCCCCCCCCCGACCACCGGCCCCCCGGCCAGGCCGATCTGCCCAAACAGGAAAAAGACCGCTGTGCCGGTCGCCGCCCGCGTCTCGGCCAGGGTGGCCGCCTGCATCGTCCCCTGCGGATGGAAAGCCCCGGCCCCCAAAGCCCCCATCGCAAACAGAATCAGGAACAGGGTGAAATCGTTGGTCACTTGCGCGACGAGGACCGACATCACCAGAAAGCTGACGGCCCAACTGACGCTGAGCAGGTTGATCCAGCGGCTGCCGATTTTATCGGCCAGCCAGCCAAACAGCGGCTGGCTGGTGGCGTTGACCAGTTGGTACATACTGATGGCCAACCCGATTTGGGCGGCGGTCAGGGCCATCGGCCGGCTCAAAAACGTGACCAGCACCGGCCCGGTGTTGCCAAAGACATCCACCAGAAAGTGGCCCAGCACCACGGCCAGATATCGGGGGTTTCGCAGGAGTGACATTGTTTACCTCGACAGATTGATTATGAAATAAAAAAAGCCTCTCGGTGGGAGAAGCTTCCCTCGCTGAGGCCAGGCCAAACACAGGACGCGGCCCTCAAATCCTTCTCTAACAACAATAGCCCCTCGAAACGAAGCGCCTTTCATCAAGAGGATCAAGAATTTTGGCTGCGGACCCGCTCATTTTTCTACCAAACTATTTTCGTAAGCAGCCATAGTATATGGCAGCCGGTCAGATTCGGCAAAATCGTCACGGCTTTTCTGATGCCTGTAATATTTTCCCAACATTCCAAAAACTCTACATAGGCGTTACGTAGTTCGTAGAGTAATTTGCTAAATTGTTCCGGTGTGGGGCCACAACGCGACGCAAATTAGCAATTTGCGCTACAAAAATCCATTTTCGCGTCAATTGCGTAACTCCTATC
>CAZWZZ010001215.1:0-2080 GCA_964638395.1 uncultured Caldilineaceae bacterium | reverse complement strand
ATTCCAGTAATCCCTGTTCTTAAGCCTATGTTCAACATTATTCTGACCCCTACACAAAAGGAGAACAATGAAACATTACAGTTGGCTCATCAGCTTGATTTTGTTCAGCGCCCTGCTCGTTGGTTGCGGGGCCGCTTCGACGGCGGAAACGGACGGCGGCAACGAGGCCGGAGATAGCTCGACGGCGCTGACGTCGGTCGATGTTTGTTACAGTTCCCCCTCCGGCACGCAGTCGGTTGCGCCCTACGCTTTTGAGAAAGGGCTGTTTGAGAAGCACGGCCTGGAGGTCAACCTGACCTACATCAACAGCGGCTCCAAAGCGGCCACGGCGCTGGTGGCCGGCGATGTCGATTTTTGCCAGATTGCCGGGGCGGCTGTGGTCAATGCCGCCGTAGCCGGCGAGGATGTGGCCATCATCGGCGGTCTGTTCAACACCTACGTCTACTCCCTGATGGTCGTCCCGGACATCGAGTTGGTCGAGGATTTACGGGGCGAAGCGTTGGCCATCAGCCGGGCGGGCAGCGCCTCGGATGCAGCGATTCGGGCGGCGCTGAAGGGGCTGGGGCTGACGCCGGATGAGGATGTAGCTATTATGGCCGTCGGCGGGCAAGGCGAGCGGCTGGCGGCGATGGAAACCGGCAGCGTCGTCGGCACGGTCGTCTCCGTCCCCCAGACCGTCGAGGCCAAAGAGCAGGGATACCGGGAGCTGCTCGATATGTCCAAACTGGGGACGCCCTACCAGCACACGGCCATCGCCACCACCCACAGCTACATCGAGGCTAACCGGGAGACCACGCTCAACTTTATGAAGGCCATCGCCGAAGCCATTGCGTTGATGAAGCAGGACCGAGACGGGGCAATCGAGGTCATGGGCCAATATCTGCTGCTCGATGTCGAGGAGGACGCGCCCTCTTTGAATGAAGCCTACGACGTGTTGATCCAGAATTATCTGCCGCAGGTTCCGTCGCCGACGGTTGAAGGTGTCCAAACCTTGCTGGATGGCCTGGTCGCGGAAAATCCGGCGGCCGCCGAGACCGATCCGGCCGTCGCGGTCGATCTGTCGATTGTAGAGGAGTTGGAAAGCGGCGGTTTTATTGATGGACTGTATGAGTAGCTGATGGACACGATCAGCAAATACTCCTCGAAGGCGGACGTCTACGCCCGGTATCGTTGGGCGTATCATCCCCAGGCCATCGACGCCCTCTTTGAACTCATTGGCGGACTCACCGGCGAACTCACCGGTCTCGGCGGCGAGGCGACCGTGGCCGACATCGGGGCGGGCACGGGCATGCTGGCCCGCCATTTTGTGGGGCGGGTGGGGCAACTCTTCGCCGTGGAGCCTAACGCTGAGATGCGCCGCCTGGCCGAACGTGATCTGGCCGCCAACCCGACGTTCCACAGCGTCGAGGGCCGGGCCGAAGCGACGACCCTGCCTGACCGGGCGGTTGATCTCATCGTTGTCGGGCGGGCCATCCACTGGTTCGACCCGGAACCGACCCGGCGGGAGTTCCGGCGGATTTTAAAGCCGGGCGGCTGGCTGGCCATTTTTCGCAATCCGACGGATGATCCGCTGTTGCTCCAAGAAATCCGGCGGCTACGCACGGCTGAGTATGGTTGGGATGTCCAAAAGGATAAATGGCAGTTTGAACACAAGCCGTTCAGCTTTTACTTTGGCCACGACCAATTCCAGCAACGGCGCATCCCCCACACCCAACAGGAACGCTGGCCCACCTTTTTGGGGCGGCTGCGCTCCTTCTCCCCCACCCCCGACCCCGATCATCCCCGCTACCCCCAATTCGAGCGGGCGGCCCGCGCCATCTTTGACACCTTTAGCCAGGATGGCCTGCTGACGATCAAGGTCGCCACCGAATTTTTTGTGGGCCGGATGGCCTGGTGAGGCAGTCCCAAGATTTAAATCCGTCAAATTTGCCACATAAAACGTAAAACGTGAAACGTAAAACCTGCTGATCGGTCAGAAAGTTACGTTTTGCGTTTTACGCTTTACGGATTTTGGATGATTATTTTCTTGGAGTCGTCTAAAGTACTTATTTCCTACCCCCGATTCGCTATGTTTCTACCC
>CAZWZZ010001214.1:0-2081 GCA_964638395.1 uncultured Caldilineaceae bacterium | reverse complement strand
CCGCCGACGCTGTGGGCGCTCCCGGCGGCGGGGGAGGCGCTTGTGGCGCTTGAGGATAGTCCGCCCCATCCCGCCGCCTAAAATATAATCGCCCCGCTTATTTCAAAACGAGGGGCAGATAGACCCTCTCTGTATCATCCTGCTCCTCAACAGCAATCGTGAAATGGGCCGGGGTCAAAATCGAAGTAACGTGGCCGACGAGGTCGTGGGCCTGCACCGTCCAGGTGTAGCTACCGTTGGCCAAATCAGCGGTGGGGGTATAGTTGGAGACGGGGGTTGTATATGCCGTGCTTTCTTGTAAGGTCAAGGCTTGATTGCTTGGGGTGAGTTGGAGAGTGTAGTGAGTCACGCTGACATCATCGGTTGCGTCCTCCCAATCAAACGGGGGCCGAGCCGTGGTCAAGGAGACACCCTGCGTTGGGGTGATGAGCGGGGAGCCGGTAGCCGGGTTGTTGGTGGGGAAGGTGGGCGGTAGGTCGCCGATGTAGCGGGTAATAAAACCTTGGGCCCACCCTTCCCCAACTTCTCCCGCTACCAAAACCCGACCATCGGCTTGGATAGCCGTAGCCTTGCCGCCAGCATAATCATTTTCTATTAATTCTACAACGCCCTGAGCGCCAAAGGTCAGGTCTAGGCTGCCATCCGCATTGTGGCGGGTCAGTCGCTGGGGACCGGCGACCACAATCTTACCGCCGGGCTGAAGCGCAACGGCCTGACCGATTGTATCTTCATCGGTGATGACTAAAACCTGGTCATTGATAAACGTATCATCGGGGCTACCATCGGCATTATAACGGAGCAACAAGCGATTCGTCGTGTAGCCGTCCCAACTGCTGCCGGTTACCACAATTTTGCCATCCGGTTGAAGCGTTAAATCATTACCATTAGCCTGATCGCTAACCGTGCTGGTCACAAGACCACTATTCCCAAAGGCGTTATCTAAATGGCCCGTCTTGTCATACCGAGCCAAGAGTGGCACAGAGCTAAAATCTGTGGAATCGAAATAGTCCCCGACTACTAAAATCTGACCATCAGGTTGAACGGTAAGTCTCTTGCCACGAACATCAACCTCGCTGCCCATATTGATGAAGGCCATCCCGTTGGTGGCAAAGGAGGAGTCAATATTGCCGCCGCTTGTATACTGTATTAAGGTCAGTTGGCTGGGGTCGTCACCGGTTGTAGTGACGGCGACAATATTGTTTTCCGTATCAAGCGCCACATCCACGTCTCCAAGGGTGTCGGTGAATGTGGTGGTCACTATACCATTATGGCCAAACTGACTATCCAGACTCCCAGTCTGGACATAGCGAGCGACAAGTAGTGTACTATTCTCCCCTCTACCCGCAACAACAATTTTGCCATCCGGCTGAATAGCGACACCGGTCCCAAAACCGGCTATGCTATTCACCAGGCCATTATTACCAAAGGCTTCGTCCAATAATGCACCATTCTCCTTGCACCGAATCAACAAAATATCAAACTCATCAGCCGAAGCATTATAGCTATAGCCGACGGCAACAATTTTGCCGTCAGCCTGAATGGCCAGATCATTGAGTGAGGAGCCGTTTTCGACACTTAGAAAGAGAACCCCATCCTGACCAAAATCGGGGTCAAGATCACCTAAATTAGCGGCTAGAACAATCGGTAACATTAATCCAAACAAACCGATCAGCCAACCACATGCAAAACATAACCGCCGTACTTTATGGCTCATTATAACCCCCTTGTCACATAAGCCGCATCACATATTTTTCTGAACGACGCCTTCTCATTTCTCGTTATCTAAACACTGTTTTTGTCAAAAAAACCCTCCACTTTTATAAATATACTTCTAACAAACGAACATGCCCTAAATTCATGCATAACATAATCCTCTTGAAAATTCAAGTGACAAATGTCACAAATTCTGATGACAAATGTCACAAATTGTGGGGAGAATGATTATCAGGGAAAATTAACGTGTTCCTGCTTTTGGTGATTGGACAAAGCCAATTAGCTCGGTCAAAGCCGAGCCAGAAAATGGAACTGGTTCAACACAGATACGAGGGGTAAAGGTCAAGGATGCCCGTGTTCAACCAAAA
>CAZWZZ010001213.1:0-2083 GCA_964638395.1 uncultured Caldilineaceae bacterium | reverse complement strand
GAGGTCGGGAGGGGGTGTCGTGGGGCAAGGGAGCTATACCGTCAGGGGCAGCCGCACATAAAAACAACTGCCGGGGTAGCGCTCCTCATCGTGGCCGGGACTCTCGACCCAGATATGGCCGTCGTGGGCTTCGACGATGCCCTTGGCGATAGCCAGGCCGAGGCCCGGCCCGCCCCCCTTGAATTTGGTGTGGCCGGAGGAGTGGAGGGCTAACTCGCCGGTTTGATAGAACTTCTCGAAGATCAACGCCTGCTGGTCGGGGTCGATGCCAATGCCGCTGTCCTGAATGGCGATTTGGAGCTGGGTCGCGCCATTGTCAGCCACCACCTGCCCGTCGATGCGGATCGAACCTTCGTCCGGCGTATATTTGATGGCGTTGACGATGAGGGCTTGAAAGACCTTTTTGAGCAATTCCGTGTCGCCGTTGAGGGGCGGCAGGCTGTCCAGGTTGGTTGTGGTCAAGGTCAACTGTCGTTGTTGGAGGTCCGGCCCGTACTGCTCGCAAATTTGAGCGATGAGGTGGCCCAGCAGCGTGTTTTCGGCATAGACCGTCAGGGAGCCGCTGGCGATTTTGGTCACATCGAGGATGCTGTTGACGACCTGATGCAGCCGATCTGCGCCGGAAATGATACCACTCATCATCTCCTCGACTTTGGCATCTTGTTGGATCAGGGGGTTGGCGCTCAAAACCTGAGCATACCCTTTAATGACGGTAATCGGCGTCCGTAGTTCGTGGGCCGAGACTTTGATGAAATCGCTCTTGGTCTGATCCAGCTTTTCCAAAATGTTGTAGGCGTGGTTCAGTTCTTGAGTGCGCTCTTCCACCTTTTGCTCCAACTGGCCGTTGAGTTGGGTAACCTGGTTGTAGAGGCGGGCGTTCTCCAACGCCACGGCGGCCTGCCCGGCGAATGTCTCCACCCAATCGACATCCTCCGCGGTGAAGGCGTGGGCATCCTGGCGGGTCAGGGAGAGCATACCGATGACCTGATCCCGGTTGACCAACGGAATGCCCATCCAGGAGCGATCTACGGGTAGCCACTCGACCTGTTGCCAGCTTGGCTCGGTGGTCACATCGCCGATGACCACGGCCCGGCGGGTCTGGACCAGCCGTTGAAATATGTCGGCGTTGGTACTTTGGATGAGGATACGCAATGCTCTAGTCCGCTCTTTGTCGCCGAACCCCCGTTGGGCTACGATTTCCAGATGTCCCCCTTTTTGCAGCAAGACCGCCCCCCGTTCGTAAGTCACCAATTTGTCAACCTCTTTCAGGATGCGTTTGAGAACCTTTTGCCAATCGAGGCTGCTGGAGAGGCGTTGCCCAATTTTTTGCAACGACTCGGTCAATTGGCGGCGGTTCTGCTCCTGCTGGTGGGAGAGAGCCAACAGGCGGGATTGAGCTAACAGTAAAATGTAGATGTCCAGGAGGTGATAGGTTTGGTCGGGGAACTCGACGACAATAGGTTCGTAGGTCCAGCCCAGGGGCCGGTTGAGGGCCAATTCAGCGGCTTCTTGAATGGTGCAGGTGCTTGACAGGAGTAAATGGTTGGGAGCAATGGCTTTGAGCATGACCGAGATGGGCCGTTTGAGGTAGACGGCCACGCCATAATGTTGGCCGACTTGCTCCAGAAATTTGCGCCGGGAAAATGCGCCTAGCACAATATTGTTTTCGATAATAATCACACCGGGCAGCGAGGGGTACTCTTCCAATTGGCGGGCAACCATTTCGCCCAAAACTTGCGGGGAGACCTGAAAATTGTAGGTCGGCAAATCGGCCAGCGTGGAGTTTAGTGTCAAGTGGGTCAGATCGGTCGTCTGTTCGGTCATGGTTGAAACGGCGGCGGGTGGCTCGATAGACATGGCGATTACTCTCAGGGCTGATGACCATCTTGACCAGATGGGGGCTTAACTCAAATAAAACCCAAAAGATTATTATAATTAAGTAGTTTTCATAACCAACTTGTGAACTTTACATAAAAAGTCTTTGACAAGATTTACAGGATTTACAAGATAAAATATAAAATCTTGTTCATCTTGTTGATCTTGTCGAAAAAAGTTGACAGCTTAGGATTGAAAACTACTTAAA
>CAZWZZ010001212.1:0-2087 GCA_964638395.1 uncultured Caldilineaceae bacterium | reverse complement strand
CAATTTGCCTAAAATTTTTTCCTGACTATAACTCAAGATACAAAAACAACGAAGGAGACAACCATGCGTAACCTATCCATTACCCTGACCATGCCGGATTGGGCCGAAGCGGAAATGGCCCGCCTGCCGGAGAGCATGCCCACGCTGGAGGAACGGATGCGGGCGGTCATCCAATTTTCGCAACTGAACGTCGATCACGACACGGGGGGGCCGTTTGCGGCGGGTGTCTTCGAGCAGGATTCGGGGCGGCTGGTCGTCATCGGCGTCAACCGGGTCATACCCACCACCTGCTCCTCCGCCCACGCCGAGGTCATGGCGCTGTCGCTGGCCCAGAATATCTTGGGGACGTATGATCTGGGCGGGCCGGGGCTGCCCGCTCATCAATTGGTGGTCAACTGGCGACCCTGCGCGATGTGTTATGGGGCGGTACTCTGGTCGGGCATCCGTTCGCTGGTTATCGCCGGCAGTGGCCCGGAGTTGGAGGAGATTACCGGCTTCGACGAGGGGCCGATCCACCCGGAGTGGGACAAAGAGTTGGCCAAGCGGGGCGTCGAACTGATCCAAGATATTTTGCACGACGAAGCGTGTGCTGTGTATCGTGATTTTGTAGCTAAGGGCCGGTTTGTCTACAACGGACGCTTGGGGAATAGCTAACGTTGATTGTCCGGCACCGGATTTTTGTCAAAAAACTATCTATCTCAGGTGATTGAAGTGTGCGAGATTGCCCCCAACCATCCTCCAATCTTCACAATCTTCCACCGTCCACCCTTCCATTTATGATTATCGCCGTCTGTACTATCGAACTGGATATTCCCGCCGCTTCCCTCAAAGATAAGCGGCGGGTGGTTAAAAGCGTCATCGCCCGGCTGCGGAACGAGTTCAACATCTCCGTGGCCGAGGTGGATCATCTCGATGCCTGGCAAACGGCGGTCATCGCTGCCGTGGCCGTCTCCAACGATGCCGATTACGTCCACGGTCTGATGACCAGGGTCGTCACCTGGGTGGAGCGGAGTCGCCTCGATTGTGACATCGCCGATTATCAGATCGAGTTGATTTGATAGGGCCGTCCGGCCACTCTCGGCGGCAAGAGGGTATTGAGCCGGAGGTCAAGCCTCTTCGCCACGCAAGCGGGCCAATTCTGCCTGTAAGCGGGCCACCTCGGCTTCGGCGTTGTCGGCCCGTTCCGTCTCGTGCAACGCGACATCAAGGGCCTCATCAAACGTTGGGACAACGTTGCCGGTGGCCGGGTCTACCACGCGCAGCATCTTATCTTCGGGGCGTAAAATAGCCCCCAATGTTTCGCTGTGTAATGTCCCATCGGAGGCTAAGGGAATGGGCCGATAAGATTGTTCGCTCAAAGAGAAGCCTTGCAAGCGAGGCGTTAGATACTCGTCTAACGGGTCAAACAGGATGTACTCTTGCACCCCCAGCGTTTCGTACAAGCCCCGCTTCGCCCCCACATCTTCCCAACGGGTGCTTTTGGAGGTGATCTCAAAGATGGTGCAAGGAACCACCCCCTCTTCCCACAGCTTGTAAACCCGGCGGTCGTGGGTGGGGATGCCTTTGACCACAAAGACATCCGGTACTTTGAAAATCTTGGGGTTCCCCTCTTCAAAGTAAAAGAGCATATCAGCCGCGACATACACCTGGTCAGTATGCCGGAAGAAGTGGCGCAGGGCTTGTCGCAAATATAAAATTACCGTGATATGAAAATCTGTTTCGCCGATGGGTTCGCCGTCCGATTCCGGATAATATATCTCTGATCCGACCGGGGGTATCCCGGTGAGGGGGGGCAATAAGGTCATAATGGCTCGCCTTCCCGATGTTTGGGTACAATAAATGACAGCAATATTTTACCACATCAGACAAATATGAAAAATGGAAACACATCATAGCCAAATCGCTCCAAATCGGGTACAATGCTTTGCAAAGAAGGATGCACCAACCATTGAGTAGGGTTAGGACTTACGCAGTTGGCTCGGAGGCGGTTTGCAACCCTCGAACACGGGGGTTGCAAACCCTCTCAGAGCGTCGGGTGCGTCCCAGAATTTAGGCGAGATTTCAAGTCCAGCATCCTGAGTAGGTTG
>CAZWZZ010001211.1:0-2090 GCA_964638395.1 uncultured Caldilineaceae bacterium | reverse complement strand
CAATTTATTTTCGTGGCGATGCCTCAAAGGATGAGAAATGTCTGTAAACGGATCCCCCATCAGCACCGACATTGATTTTGAGAAAACGGGCAAGCAGGTCGGCTATCTGCGCGTGCCCCACTCGCGGAACAGCTCGGCTTGGGGGTCGGTGCTGATTCCGATTACCGTGATCAAAAATGGAACGGGGCCGACGGTGCTGTTCATCGGCGGCAGCCACGGCGGAGAGTATGAAGGGCCGGTCAGCCTGATTAAAGTCGGGCGTGATTTGAGGGCTGAGGCGGTGCAGGGCCGGGTCATCATTATTCCCGCCCTCAATTTGCCCGCTGTGCTGGTCGGCCAACGCCTCTCGCCCATCGACGGCAAAGATATGAACCGCGTCTTTCCGGGTATGGCCAGCGGCACGATCACCCCGGTCATCGCCCACTACCTGCACGAGGCCATCCTGCCCCTGTGTGATGCCGTCATCGATCTCCATTCCGGCGGCTACTCGCTGCGGCTGCTGCCCTACATCAGTATGCACTACCTGGAGAATGAGTGGCAAAATGAGCGGTCTTTCGCCGCGATGGAGGCTTTTGACGCGCCGATCAGTCTGGTCATCAACGAGATCAGCGGCGAGGGGCTGCTGGATTACGCGGTCGAGGGGATGGGCAAAATTTTCCTGTGCGCCGAAATCGGCGGCGCGGCCACGTTGACCCCCAGCACGGTGTGGCTGGCCGAAATCGGCGTCTGGAACCTGCTCAAACATTTTGGCCTGGTCGAGGGAGAGCCGGTCAAGCGGCAAGAGGGCAGCCGCCTGATGGAGGTGCCGGGGCCGGATTATTATCACACCGCTCTGTCAGGCGGTATCTACGAAACCCTGTTCGAGTTGGGCGATTGGGTCGAAGCGGGCCAGACCATCGGCCAGATTCACTTCGTCGAAAACATCACGCGCGAGCCGGAGACTATCATCGCCAAGCAATCCGGGATGCTCCTCTGTACCCGTGGTCCCGGCCACGTCGAGTTGGGGGATTGCGTGGCGGTGGTGGCCCGCGATTTGCGGTAGATGTGTGCCCTTAACCTAATTGACACTTCTCCTCCCTCCGCCTATAATCCACACCGTTTCAAATCATCCTTTGGTAAAATTAAATGACTGACAAAGCAAATAAATCGACCAACCCCACCACAGACCTCATCAAACGCCTCTCCCAGGCCGTCGGCGTGACCGGTTATAGCGGTCCGCACAACATCCACGAGACCGTCAGCGCCGAGTTGTCGCCCTACGTGGATCGCGTCGAGCGGGATCGTATGGGCAGCGTCATCGGTATAAAAACCGGAACGGCTAAAAGCAATAATGATGATACCCAAATCGTAAATCGTAAATCGCAAATCGTAAATCGTAAAATAATGCTGGCCGCCCATCTGGATGAAATCGGGGCGGTGGTCACCAAAATCGACCGGGGCTTCGTCCGCTTTAGCCAGATCGGCGGGCTGGATGACCGGGTGTTGATGGGCCAGGAGGTGCTGGTTCACGGTCGGCGGGACTTGCCCGGCCTGATTGGCTCGACGCCGCCCCATTTTCTGCCGCCTGGCGAATCCGCTGATCGAGTCGATCAGACCAAGATGCTCATCGACGTCGGCCTGCCGCCGGAGGAGGTCGAAAATCTGGTCCAAATCGGCGACGTGATCTCCTTCGTCCGCCAGCCGACCGAGTTGCAGAACGGTCTCCTCAGCGCCAAGGCCCTCGATAACCGGGCCTCGGTGGCGGCCATGATCGTCTGTTTGCAAGAACTGAGTCGGCGGCAGCACGAGTGGGATGTGTACGCCGTGGCCACCGCCGACGAGGAGTGGGGCCGCTTCGTCGGGGCCACGACCCAAGCCTACGCCATCCGGCCCGATGTGGCCCTTGTCATCGACGTGACCTTTGCCGATGTCAGCGAGATCGACGTCAAGCTGGACAAAGGGCCGGTCATTAGCCTGGGACCGAGCAACCATCCGGCCCTGCGGCAGCGGCTGATCGAGATTTGTGACCGGCTCGAATTGAAGTATCAAAGCGAAATTATGCCCAGCGGAGCCGGGACCGACGCCTTCGCCATCGAAATCAGCCGCGAAGG
>CAZWZZ010001210.1:0-2091 GCA_964638395.1 uncultured Caldilineaceae bacterium | reverse complement strand
TACGGCTACCGCCTACTCAGGATGCGTTTGTCGCTCAACTGCGTAACTCCTATACGTTTTGCACCTTACGTTTTACGACGTTGTCAACCTAATTTCTTGGAGAATAATAGGTTATAAAATCCGATTGATCCGGAATCAATGGCGAAGCGACGTAGACACAAGACACAAACCGAACAGCAAACGCCCTGGCTAAAATTTGCTATTTTGGCGGCCATCGTCGGAGCCGGTATTTTGCTGGCGGTGGGCGGCGGCTCAACCCTAATCGCGGCCATCGCTCCGCCAACACCGACGCCCAGCCCAACGGCCACCGCCGTTCCGACTGAGACCCCCACGGTTCCCCCCCCGACATCTACCGTCGCCGCCCCACGCTCGACAGCCAGCAACGCCCCTATTTACACTTTCGAGGTTGTCGAGACCTATCCCCACGACCCGGCCGCCTTTACGCAAGGGTTGCTTTACGAGGATGGTATTTTATATGAAGGGACCGGGCTTCGGGGCCAATCGACGATCCGCAAAGTTGATTTAGAGAGCGGCGATGTCATCCAGAGCGAACCGATTCCCGACCAATTCTTTGGGGAGGGCATTACGATTTTCGAAGATCGGCTCATCCAACTAACCTGGCAAGCCCGTGTTGGTTTTGTGTACGATAAAGACAGCTTCGAGTTACTCCAAGAGTTCTCCTATCCAACCGAAGGCTGGGGGTTGACCCACGACGGGCAACGGCTCATCATGAGCGATGGCACGGCTACGTTGTACTTTCTCGATCCCGACAGCCTGGAAGAGATAGGCCGGATCGAGGTTCGGGATGGGACGCAGCCGGTTTCGCTCCTCAACGAATTGGAATATATCGAGGGCGAAATCTATGCCAACGTCTGGAAAACGACCCGCATCGCCCGTATTTCACCCGAAACGGGCCAGGTTCTCGGCTGGATAGAGTTGGCGGGGCTATTGAAACCGGAAGATATTACCCAACCGGTCGATGTTCTCAACGGCATTGCCTACGATGCGGCTCAAGATCGCCTCTTCGTCACCGGCAAATTGTGGCCCAAGCTGTTTGAGATCGAGGTGGTAGCCGTAGCACAGTAAAAGGCGGTGGTCAAAAATGGCAGACAAACCTTTCATACTTTATATCGAAGATGAACGTCCGGCGATCCAGTTGGTTCGAGAAATTCTGAATTTAGCCGGAGATTATGAGACGGTCGGGGCCATCTCCGGCCAGGAAGGGTTACGGCTCATGCGGGAGCGCAAGCCGGATTTGCTGCTCCTGGATTTGATGATGCCGGCCCCGACCGGCTACGATGTCTATCGAGAAATGAAAAATGATCCGAACCTGGCCGATATTCCGGTCATCGTCATCAGCGCCAGAGTTCCCGAACAGGGCCGCTCCATTCTGAAGGGGTTGCCCCCCGTCGATGATTACATTACCAAGCCGTTTGATATGGAACGTTTGACCCGGTCGGTCAAACAATTGACCGGGTAACCTAACCATCCCTCTCCTTAACTTCTTAACCGGAAAATTCAATGACTCGACTAACCCGCACGCAAGTTGTCAAAATAGTTCAAGCTGCTCGGAGCGCCAAAAAAACGATAAAAACTGCCCACGGCGTGACCCTGCTGGTCAGCGATGTGGGGGGCACGCTGGTGGGGGCCAACCTGGAGCGCATGGAATTGATCGGCGTTGATCTGTCCGGGGCCAATATGCAGGGGGTTGATTTGGAGGAGGCCAAACTCCACGGGGCGAACCTGAGCCGGGCCAACCTGTTAGGGGCTTATCTGGTTCGGGTGATTCTGGAACGTGCCAATCTGTCCGGGGCCAATTTGTGCCGGGCCAACCTCTTTGGGGCGGATCTGGAAGGGGCCAATCTGGCCAGAGCCAATCTCTTCGGGGCCAATCTGATCGGAGCCGATCTGGAGCGGGCCAATCTGCAAGAGACTGATCTATACCAGGCCAATCTACAGGGCGCGTATTTGTACGACACCAATCTCCACGGCGCGAACTTAAAGGGGGTCGATTTGAACGGCGCGAATTATGATAAAAACACCATCTGGCCGGATGGCTTCAAGCCGGAGCAGGCCGGAGCGGTTTG
This sequence comes from uncultured Caldilineaceae bacterium, assembly GCA_964638395.1. Lineage (GTDB taxonomy): Bacteria > Chloroflexota > Anaerolineae > 4572-78 > J111 > CAZWZZ01. The sequence continues at coordinate 4 of CAZWZZ010001210.1, read as the reverse complement.
TGAT
>CAZWZZ010001209.1:0-2093 GCA_964638395.1 uncultured Caldilineaceae bacterium | reverse complement strand
TTATTCCCACCGGGATTTACACCATTCCCGAAATCAGCTCCATCGGCCTGACCGAGCGGGAGCTGACCGATCAGAAAGTTCCTTACGAAGTGGGCCACGCCCAATTCAAGAGTTTGGCCCGGGCCCAAATTACGGGGCAAACGGTGGGTATGCTCAAGCTGTTGTTCCATCGGGAAACGCTTCAAATCTTGGGCGTCCACTGTTTTGGGGCGCAAGCCTCAGAGATCATCCACATCGGACAGGCCATTATGCGGCAGGAGGGCCAGGCCAACAGCCTGATGTACTTTGTCAACACCACCTTCAACTACCCGACGATGGCCGAAGCCTATCGCGTGGCCGCCTTGAATGGGTTGAATCGGTTACGCTAGGTTGAAATCCAAATATTCAGACTCAGTACATCCAAATTTGCCGTAGGGTGGGCATCCCTATGCCTGCCCGCCGAGGCATGGGGATGACTCAGCTACTTTCCCCACCCTCTTTGATCTGGTATACTTAGGACTTACGCAGTTCAAGACCCTAAAGGTTTCCGACATCAACTTCAGGCGGAAATCTGAATAATTTGGGGCTAAATTTGGTCAAGAAATCGGATTTTGAAACCTTTAGGGTCTGGCTTTTCCCAACTGCGTAACTCATAATACTAACCCTATCTTCAATCCATTGAGCCAGGTATGATTCAAACAATTAGCATCGAAAATTATAAATCCATTCAGGCCTTGACCCTCGATTTAGGGCGTGTCACGGTTTTGATTGGCGAGAATGGGAGCGGCAAGAGTAATATTTTGGAGGCGGTGGCGTTGGGTTCGGCCGCTGCAAATATGAAACTCGATAATGAGTTTTTGGTTTCCAGAGGAATTAGAGTTACAGAACCCTCTCTGATGCGATCTGCTTTTATTAAAGAAAGTGTTGTAAATGAAATAAAGATTTCCCTACTGGAAAATGATGATTTAAAGTTTGATTGTGTCTTACAAAATGCTAATACTCCTTATTCTAAATGGATAGATTCTAAATGGACAGATAAAATATTTATACCATTTGATCGTCAAAAAGATATGGAAAATTTTATAGCCGAAAATCCGACTGGTTATGAGCCTACCTTACGTCAACAATTTTACAAAGCACATTTTGACCAAACTCTTGAGAAACTTCATCTTCCTGATTTCCTCATCTATTCCCCCGAAAACCCCGCCCTCCGCACCTTCGAGAGAGAGGGCCAAATCCAACCCCTCGGCATCAACGGTGAGGGGTTATTCAAACTGCTGTGGGTCTTAAATCAAGAAGCAGGTCAGGAAAAAATCGGCGAAATCAAAGAGAAGCTGCACCTCATCGACTGGTTTGATGATTTTGATATTCCCAATGATCTCTTTGCAGGCGAGCGACGCCTTCAAATCAAAGATCGCTATTTAGACCCCGATTTGGCTTATTTCGACCAAAAAAGTTCCAATGAGGGTTTTTTATTTTTACTGTTTTACTTCACCCTATTTATCAGTGATGAGACGCCCCAGTTCTTTGCCATCGACAACATCGACGCCTCGCTCAACCCCAAGTTGTGCAGCCGGTTGATGACCGACTTGGCCGCGCTGGCTAAAAAGCACGACAAGCAGGTTATTTTAACGACCCATAATCCGGCGGTGCTGGATGGGCTGAATGTGGATGATGACGAACAGCGACTTGTCGTGATTTATCGCAACAAACTGGGACACACCAAAGCACGACGGATCGAAAAACCAAAACCACTTGAGGGACAAGACCCGGTTAAATTATCGGAAGCCTTTATGCGAGGCTACATCGGCGGGTTGCCTAAGAATTTCTAATGACCACATTTGCTTTAATCACCGAGGGCGTCACAGACCAGATTATCATCGAGAATATTTTGATCGGCTACTTTCGAGACCCCGACCTGTTACCAAATCCGTTGTTACCCTTGCGCGATGAGACCGACAAACATCGGGCTGAAAACTTCAGCAACTGGTACAAAGTTTTTGAGTACTGTAAATCTCAAGCCTTTAAAGAGGCATTTCTTTTCAATGACTACATCATTATCCAGATTGATACCGATGTTTCGGAGGAAAAAGGCTTTGATATTCCGAAATTTG
>CAZWZZ010001208.1:0-2094 GCA_964638395.1 uncultured Caldilineaceae bacterium | reverse complement strand
TACGGCTACCGCCTACTCAGGATGCGTTTGTCGCTCAACTGCGTAACTCCTATCTCTAATCTATTATGAATAAGCTAGGCTCTGGCGCACACTGACTTGGGTGGCGCCACGGGCCGGGATGAAGCTGGCTGCCAGGGCCAAGATGGTGACGATGCCGAGCCAATACATGGCCCCTGTCAGCGAGGTTTGGTAGGTCAACTCTGTTTCCATAAGAGTCTGTAGCCCATTTGTCATCACCCGACCGAGTGGGATGCTGAGCGGCCAGGCAATGAGCCAACTGAGCCAGGCCAGGAGCAGCCCTTCGCCCAGAAACACCCGTAAAATCTGGGGGGAGGAGGCTCCAATGGCCCGCATTACGCCGATCTCCCGGCGTCGTTCGAGAACGTTGATAGACAGCGCCCCGCTCAAGGCGATGCCGCCGACGATGGCGATGACCACCGCCATACTGGCCAGCATCCCTGTTAGGATCGACATACCGGCCATAGCCTTCTCGACGACCCGATGGATGGTATCGGTCGCATCGGGCTGGACAGGGTAGCCCCTGGCCTCAAACAAGGTTCGCAATTCATTGGCGACGCGGGCTTCGTTAGCCGCGTCGGCCTGAACCGTTTTGACCCGCAGCGATTGCGCCAACCCGACGTCACCCATCTCTTTGAGCAATGTCTGGCGGGGGGCATCCGCCGCCGTTTCGTCAATGGGTGAGAACGAAAGGCCAACCACCTGCCACTGCGTCTCCCCCTTTTGGGGCATATCGAGCGTGACCCAATCACCGACGCCGACCCCGACCTCTGCGGCCAATTTTTGGTGGAGGACCAGGGCATACGTGTCGCCGGAGGCCAGCCAGCGGCCGGCCCGAATGTCGGGCTTGTAGGTTTGGGTTGGCAGCGGGATGCCTCTCAGATGAGCCGTGCGATCATCGTTCGCTTCGGATTGCCCGGCCGGGCGCAGTGTGCCACTGCCGGACGCCCACATTTCAACCCCGGTCACCTCGGGGTGGGTATAGGCCAATGTCTCCATGCGTACAATCCGTTCGTTCTCTTCCAGGTTTAGCAAAACGTTGGCCTCAAAGACCGAGAAGAGAACATCGCTGAAGGTGTAGACCAACGTGGCCTGGGTATTCATAACCATCATAAAGATGAGACCGCTGCCGATGAGGGGAATTTGCGTAAAAAGCGCCCGCCCTTTATTGCGAAACGTGTTGCCAATGGTCAAGGCGATTGACCGAGGCATAGCCCGAACCTTAGCCAGTAATCGATCCAGCAAGCCGACCGTCCCGCCCAGGCCATAGCTGCTAATGGCCTCCCGCACGGTGATCCGGGTGCCGGACAAAATCGGCAAGATGGCAATGACCAACGGTGAGAAAAGCGCCACCGCAGCCTGCACGACCACCACCTGCGGCAGTAATTCGATGGGGCCGGGTTTCATATTGATGACCCCAACCATCATCACCCGGAAGGCCTGAGCGCCGATCATCCCCAGCGGAATGGCCAGCAGCAGGGCCAGGACCCCATACACCACCACCTGTTGGAAAAAGACCCACACCAGCTGTCCAAAGCTGGCCCCAACCGCCTTCATCACCCCAATCTGCTGCACCTGTTGCGTCACAATCGCCGTCATCGTGTTGTAGACGAGAAACAGCCCCAGGATGAGCGACAGGATGGCCATGAGGTTCAGAATAAAGAAGAAGCCGTTAAGCCCCTCCTGATAAAAATGGGTCTCCGGATCGGTGGTGCGGAAATTTTCGGGCAAAGCCGAAGCCACGTCATACGCTTGCTTTCTAAGGTGGGCCTGAAGATCATCCGCCAGGGCGAGGGCCGTTTCCTCGCTGTAGCTGGGCAGGCGGGCGTAAACCGTGTCGTAGGTGGGCTGGCCGGTCAAATCACCAAATCGCTCCTGGGTGGTGTAGAAGATCGGGTTGGGGTTGCCAATCGGCGGTTCGACCATCGTATTGAAGACAATGCCGCCGATGGTCACCAGATATTCTTTATCATTGACTTTGATATACACCTTGTCTGAAACGGCCAAATCTCGGCCTCGCTCCACGGCCATCATCTTACGTTTGGGCCAGGCCCCGGCATCGAGCTGAAACCGATT
>CAZWZZ010001207.1:1743-2101 GCA_964638395.1 uncultured Caldilineaceae bacterium | reverse complement strand
GCCTCCGATGAGTCAGATGCGCCTCTGTCGGTCGGGAAGAAATCGCCGACCACAGTTATTGTCAATGATGATACCACTCTGACCATCGGCGAGACACTGATACTTGAAGGATCGGCTCAAGATGCGGAAGATGGCACGCTTGGTGAAGAGGCGTTGAGTTGGCAAGCAAGTTTCAATAATGATCTGGGAACGGGGAGCGTAGTAATTACCAATACCTTCCCGGTAGGGACAAATGTCATTACATTGACGGCGACCGATAGCGATGGTAACACCGGCGAAGATACTGTTACAGTAACAGTCCTCAAGGGTAGTTCGATCTATCTACCGATGATCTTGAAGCCGGGAGAAGGTTCGAACA
>CAZWZZ010001207.1:0-1733 GCA_964638395.1 uncultured Caldilineaceae bacterium | reverse complement strand
CATAACAATGCTCAGGAAGGGCTCTGCTTGTAGACAGTAGGTGGGGTCCTTCCTGACCAACTAAAAATTTTTGGAGGAGATACATTGAAAGACTCACATAAAAATCAACAAGGTGTCTCGCGGCGTGAAGCTTTGAAAACGATCTTGGGTATGGGCGGGGCGTTGACCGTCTTGAGGTTGCCGGAAACGTGGGAAGCACCGATTATCGAAACAGGGATGTTGCCACCCTTAGCCCAGATTTCACAGCCTCAAGTTTCAACACCCTTCGCCTTATCCAACTTGAGTCGCACGCTTGTTGCGCTCAACAATTGTCCAACAGGCAATGCCACAGGTAGTTCCTTTGATCTCAGCTTCGATTATGTTGATCCAGAGGGTAAGGTGACTTCTCAAGCCACAATTGTCTATGTGGCCTCATTACCGGGTGCAGACCCGCAAATCAGCTTGACTGATCCAAGCGTTACCCGAACGGGTGATGCATCGCAGGGTAAGATCACTATCCGTTTCTGTACTTATTTTGGCTCCAGTAATAGTATTACTGAGACTGTAACACTGATCAATGCTGATAGTAAGGGAACTGATCCTCTGACCTTGACTACCCCCAAACCCATCGGTGCCCAGGAGCAAACGACTGAGTCGGGGTCCCAGAGCCTCGGCTAATTGACTGAAACGCCATCTCCAAAACACGGCTGCTGACCCGGACGGAAAACCCTTCGTCCGGGTCAGTGATACTGAGCATGTCAATCCCTTCTACGATTACCAACTGCGTTGAATGATTCTCTTTATTCCGGGCTATATAGTCAAATAAAAGTCATCAGACTTTAATAACATACTACCGCAAAAAAATTGCAGTGGGACAGGTGCTAATTCTTCATAAAATAAGAGGGGTAACTAGCCGCGTACACTCATCTGATGAAATTGAACGCCACGGCTTGGGTCCTCTTATTTATAAACAGTCAAATTCTTGTGACGTACATCAACTTCAAACCTCTACCCGCCACCTCAGAGCCCTCTACCTCCGCCACCGGCACGCGGCGCAGGTGCGGACCCGGGTTCTGAGCGACATTCTGGCCGCTTACCAAGAGGCCGGCATCGACGTACTCCTGCTCAAAGGGGCAGCCCTGGCTCATCTGGTTTACCCGGAGCCGGGGCTGCGTCCGATGCGAGATATGGATTTGCTGGTTCGCGTCTCGGAGGCTCGCCGCGCTCAGGGCCTTCTGGCCGATTTGGGCTTCGAGGCCCCCCTGCCCGCCGGTCCCGACCTGCCCGGCAAGCATCTGGAGGCGGCCACGCTCCGCACCGATGGCCTGACCATCAGCGTCGAAATCCACCACAACCTCTTCAGCGACATCCTGCCCACGGTCTCGATGACGATGGCGGAGTTGACCGGGCCACCCTTGCCTTTCAAGGTCGGTCAGCAAACGGCCTACACCCTCGGCTATGAGGATATGTTGTGGCATCTCTGCCGCCACGCGGTTCACATCCACCAGCCGCTGCGCCTGATCTGGGTGGCCGACATCGTCGGCTTCGCCGAGCAGTTCGCCACGGCCATCGACTGGGCCAAAATGCGGCGACGCTATCCCTTTGTCCTGACCGTTTTGGCCCAATTCCATCACCTTACCCCGCTGTCGGAGGCGCTGCGCCAGGCGGCGGCTCTGAAAATCGGCCTGCCGCCCCCCGATGTCGGCCTCGATTTCCAGGGCTGGCCCCGCTACTCCCTGGCTCAACAGCAGGCC
>CAZWZZ010001206.1:0-2101 GCA_964638395.1 uncultured Caldilineaceae bacterium | reverse complement strand
ATGACTATACTTAATAGAAAGGAGGGAAATTTCCATGCTGTTTCTACCGCGTGAAGAGGGTCAAGGTTTGGTCGAGTATGCGCTGATTTTGGTTCTCGTGGCCATCGTTGTCATCGCTATTCTGCTTCTTCTCGGCCCGGTCGTCGGCAACGCTTTCAGCAACATTGTGGCCAACCTGTAATTCCCATTCATTTTTTCACATTTCTCATTATCTTTTTTTCCAGAAACCCTACACGACTTAGTGCGTGTGGGGTTTTTTTGATCAGACCCCCTCCCAACCTCCCCCGCAACGGGGGAGGAGGCAAATCTCCCCCCGATTCGGGGGGATTAAGGGGGGTGTGCGGCGGTTAAACGGGCTTGACCAAAATCAGCAAAAAGAGGAGATAGATGTAGGTGGGGATGGCGATGCGGCTGGGGATACCGCGCAGGCGGTTCGAGTAGGCGGCCAGGCAGACGAAACCGGTCACCAGGGTCAGCACAAACCACCACTCATATTCCAGGCTAACCTGGGGCCGAATCGAGCCGGGGGGATTGACGAAGACATAAATCGCCTCGATGCCGAAGAAGTACATCAACAGTTGATGGACAATGCCGACCACAATCGGCCCCCAGATGACGATTTGTTTGACCAATTCGGGGGCTAAATCTTTCAGATCGAACTCAGTCGTCGTCTGATTGCTCATCCTCGCGCCTTTCTTGCTCTCGCTGACGACGCCCCAGGGCCGAAATCAACTCGGTGATGCCGCCGCCGAGATTGCGGGCGGCATCCACCTGGCTGCTGGTTTCCTGGAAGATACGGTACAGCTCGCGGCTCTCGGCCTGGTCGGGGTCGAGGTGGGCGGCAGCAGCATAGGCCAGGTAGGCAATGCCCCCGGCCGAAGCTTCGGCTTTGCGCTGGAGGGCGTCCATCGTCTCCGGGGTGTATTGAATCTCGATGTTGAACCGCAGCACCTCCACTCCAAAATCCCGTGACAACTCCTCGACGACGGGCAACTCCATCATCTTCTCAGTGATCGTCTTCAAATTTTGTTCCAACTCTTCCAACGTTTGGAACTGAATCGCGTCGTGGATTAGCTCCTGCTCAATCGACTTTTCCACAAAGTTGCGGACCCGGGGCCAGGTCATCCGGGCCGAGGCCATTGTCAATGACCGCCGAGCCGTCATCGAGACGACCGCCCGGACGAAGAGACCATCTTTGGCCTTGATGAGAATGGTCGAGAGGTCTTCGCCCCGAGGTTGGATGTAGCGGACGACAAAAAATTCCATAATCAACCAGGGTACGCCAAAGCAGAGCAGGGGAAAAACAAAGGCGATCAGCAGTCCGTGGCGAGGCAGCCGCTCGGTGGGCACTCGTTCCCCATCGGCATTGATCTGTAACGTAGCCCCGGTTTCATCCTCGACAATCACTTCGGGGCCGGTGCTAAAGGCAGATAGAAAATAGACGGGCGTCGGCGTAGGGCCGGGGGTGGGCGTCGGGGTGGGGGTGGGGCCGGGGGTCGGAGTCGGAGCCTGGGCCGCGCCTTCTCCTTCAGCCTGGCCTTCACCGGCTGCGCCGTCTTCGGCCCCGGCGGTCTCGGCCTCGCCATCCTCTGGTGATACGGTCGGCTGTTCTTCCGATCCGGTGATAAGCTCGATAGGTAAATCCACAGGTAGGGAGGTCGGCGTGAAGCGTAGGAGACCGCAACCACAGATCAAAATAGCGATGAATAGGAGAATGTAGAGAATACGTTTAAGCACGAAACAATCCTTTTATCCTTGCCGCTGGCGGTCTCGACACTTCTTGAGTTCGGCTCGCAGGGCCTTGACCTCCGCCGACGAACTGCTGCCAAAAATGGCGCTGAGGAGTAAGTATAGCAGCATGGCCCCAAAAGTGAGAAGGAGATTTTGGGCGAGGGTTTCATTACTGGCTGCTGTAGACAGGTACTCAGGATTCGCTCCGCCTAATTCTTGGGGCAAAATGCTCCGTATGACAGGCTCAAAGGTTCTATAAGCAGAAAAGACAAAGGCCGAAATAGGCACCAGCATAACCAACGGACGGATCAGGGCCCGCAGGGAGTCGAGGATACGGTCAAACATCACATCAATAATGATGATGAATTCA
>CAZWZZ010001205.1:0-2107 GCA_964638395.1 uncultured Caldilineaceae bacterium | reverse complement strand
AAAGCGGGGGGTTGTCAGTAAACCAAAGTTTATTGAGGAGTTTATTTGGGGTAGCGATTAGACTCAAGTGGCAAGCCGGGTTAAACTGAGGTACAGTATGAGGAAATGTTGACCCAACTGACAGGCAGGTAAAGCATGCGAGTCAAACAACTAACGTTGCAAAATATCGGGCCGTTTATTGAAGCCGAGATGGAGTTTATGACCGAGGCGGACGAGTCGCCGCCGGTAGTCTTGATTACGGGCGAGAATGGGACGGGCAAAAGTATTATTCTGGATGCTATCCGGGGGATGTTTGGGCAATATTTTGCTCGATTGGATAGAGATATTCGTCGGCGTGGGAAAGAAACAGCATCGAATATTTATCTAACTTTAGGCAATATAGACCGACTGAGTGGAACTTATAGCGTAGATAAATTTACAGAAACATATATTCAACCTACAAATATTCATCTAATTGGAGAAATTCCCAAAAAAGTTGGGCAAGGGGAGATTAATAGCTGTCCAAATTGGATTGTAGATTATTGGTCTTCAGGGTTAGCACAAGACTCTTACAAAATCAATGCCCTTGAAAGCCCTGACCACAAAATGTTCCTAACCGGAGCATTGCAAGGCCAAAGAAAAAAAGCAGACATCACCCACCTCATTTGCCACTTCGATTATCTGCGCGACAGTCGAGACCGGGCCGAAAAAGCTCTCGGTGAGCGGATTTACGGGATTTTAGAGCAAATTATCGCCGAAAGTTTGCTGGATGGCGGCAAATTGAGCCACGTAGCTCGTGCCACCTATGAGCCAATTGTGGTGCAGAATGGCCAAGAGGTGACACTGGGCCAACTGAGCAGCGGCAACTCATATCTAATCCAAAATATGGTCAGCCTGCTGGGCAAGATGTACTCTTCCCACTTTCTGCGACAAGCGCCGCTATCGGAATTGGCCCAAACGCCCGGTTTGCTGCTCATCGACGAGGCCGAGAACCAACTCCATCCCAAATGGCAGAAGCGCTTTATCCGCTCAATCTTGGACATCTTTCCCAATCTGCAAATCATCGCCACTACCCACTCCCCCTTTATCATCTCCTCCGTACCCAACGCCCGGCTGTTCGTCTGCAAAGCCAAATCGGACCACTGCATCGTCGTCGATGAAACGGCGGAGTACAGCAATAAGCCGGTCGATGAAATTTTGATGTCTCCCCTTTTTGAAGAGACCCAGCCCTTCAACGCCGAGATCACGGCCCTCATCGAGCGCCGGAAAGCGGCTATCAACGCCGGGGATGAGACCACGCGCCGAGAGATCGAGGCCAGGCTACAAAATTTGAATCCTGAATATTTTGCCTATTTTGATGTAGACCGTCTGTTGGCAGACATGACCGAAGGGGAACCGGAAACTTGATTTTACTGGAACGTTTACCTGAACCGGATATTTTGCGGCAGAAAAAGGGCCAGTGGTTGGCTAAATTTTTAGAGAAGCGAGGGGAGAAACCCGGTCATCGGCCCGACTCGCGCCAATACGGGCATTCCCATATCCGGGAAACGTTGCGAACGATGAGTTTTGGCAAATGTTTCTACTGTGAAGGGAAGTTGGGCGAGGCTAAAGGCGAAGTCGAACATTATATCGAAGTCGAAAACGATCCCCAGCAAGCCTTTACCTGGGAAAATCTCTACCTGAGTTGTGCCGATTGTAACCGCCGCAAGTTACCCCATACCTCTATTCCTGTCTCTGATTGTCTGAATCCGTGTGACCCCTCGGAAAATCCCGTCGATCATTTGACGTTTGACGATGAATATATTCGATCCCAACAAAATTCACCGCGAGGCCAAAAAACCATTCAAAAGTACCGGCTGGATCGCCCTGAACTTGATTTTCTGAGAGTCAAGCACCTGCAACAGTTTGAACGTTTTCTGAGGCAGATACGGGAACGACAACTCAGCGACAATGGCCGTCCGCTGACCGGAGCAGAAAGAGAGGCTTTAGCCAGCTTCAAATCTCGTGAACACGCTTTCTCTTTGATGTTCAGCGTTTATTTGGCTAAACTGAACCTGTAAATGTGTCATAGGAGGCATTATGCAAACACCTATCGCTCTACAACTGTACACCATCCGTGAGGCGCTGG
>CAZWZZ010001204.1:0-2108 GCA_964638395.1 uncultured Caldilineaceae bacterium | reverse complement strand
GTTGTTCGACATTTTGGGTCAGGTGGCCGATGGCCATATCGCCGGTCAGCTCTTCTCGGTCCCATAGGGTTGCCGATTTTTTTGGGGTTAGTCTTGATGAATTGATGCGGGATGAGCTGGCGTTGGATAGAGGGGAGGATGAGAAGGAATAGCGGCGCGGGCCGCTTCATTTGAATAGAGGATAACCAGCCTGGCTTTTGGCCAGGCTTTTTTCATTAAAACTGAAATGCTCCCTCTTACATCACAGCAGTTCTAAATATAGCGAACAAGACCCTAAAGGTTTCCATAGATCAGGCCAAACGTGGTCGATTCACGGAGAGGAAGCTGCTTTCAAGTAACCTTTAGGGTCTGGCTCCTCAGCCCTGCCGCTCGATCAACCGCTCCACCAGAGCGAGGCGGCGCTCTAACTGCTGCTCGGTGCAGTCCCCTTGGCTCTTGACCCGCTGGGTGCGGTTCAGGTAGGCGTGGATTTGCTGATAAGGCTGGCCGGATAGATGGTGGTAACGGGCTACCAGGCGGCTGATGCTCTGGCTCAGGTCGGCCTTGCGCTCGCTTTTGGTCTGGGCCTCGACCCGCCCGGCCACCTGCTGCTGGACGGCCCGCTTCATGACAGAGGGCGTCGAGGGGGCCGGGGTCAGGGCGGGGTCGTTCCACAGGGTCAACTGCCCGCCGTTGACGATGATCGACTCGACGCCGCTGTTGGTGGCGTGGAGCGGCTGCCAGGTCGGTTTCGGCTCCTGGGGGCGTTCTTCCTCATCCTCATCCGCCGACAACTCATCTCCGGCCAGGGGGGTGGTGATGTGATGCCGCTGCTCCCGCTCGATCTGCTCGGCCAACATTTTCAGCCGGACATCGGCCGGCAGGTAACAGTAGGCGGCCTGCACCTCTGCCGGCTGGGGCGTGACCCGGACGATGCGCCCTAAAAATTGGCGAAAATAGAGCTTGGTGGTGACCGTGGTGGCGTAGACCCCGACCCGCAGCCGGGGAATATCCACCCCCTCGCTGACCATATTGCAGGCCACCAGCCAGGCCGTTTTTCCGGCAGCAAACCGCTTGATCTTGCGCGAGGCGGCGCTATCATCGGACAGGACGACCGTGGGCCGGCTGCGGCTGACCTCGCCCAACAGATCGGCCAGGCGGCGGGCGTGATCCTGATCGGCGGCCACCAGCAGGCCGCCCGCATCGGGATGCTCCTGCCGCGTCTCCCGCAACATATGATCGGCATCCTCCAGCATGCGCCGCATCCAGCCACTATCCGGGTCGAGCGCGGCCCGCAGTCGCCGGGCGGCCCCGCCCTGATGAACCTGGTCCATAAAACTGACCTGGATGATTTCCTCATCTTCGGCCCAGGCCACCTCGCCGCCATAGGTGAAAAAAGCCACCGAGCGGCAGATGCCCTCTTCGATGGCCCGGCCATAGTCGTAGACGTAATCCGGGACGCTGACATCATCCTCGTAGCGGATGAAGGGGATGGTGTTGTTGTCGCTGCGGAAGGCGGTCCCGGACAGGCTGAGGATGAAGGGGGCCGGTTCAAAAGCCTGGCGGAGCGAGTCGCCCCACAGCAGACCGTCGGCGGCGTGGTGAATTTCGTCCAGGATGACCACGGCCCCGGCGCTCAGGCGGCGGAAAAATTGGGGGCGACGGGCCACCTGGTGGTAGGTGACGACCAAGCCCTGATAATCGGCGGCCAGGTGAGTTTTGCGACCGAAGCGACTATCGAGATGGAGGTCGAAGCGGGTGGCGGCCTGCGCCCATTGCGTCCGCAGGTGGGCCGTGGGTACGACAATAATGGCCCGGGAGCGCCGCAACTGCCGCAGTTGGTGCTGGCAGACCTGGAGCGCGGCAGTCGTTTTGCCGGAGCCGGGCGTCGCTTCCCAGAGGAGTGTCTTGTCATCGTTGGCAAGGGCTTGGTGATAGATGTCGAGAGCCTCGTGTTGCCAGGCTCGCAGGCGAACAGTCATAAATAAATGTATCGGGGGTGAAAATTCGGAGTTAGTAAGAGTCACTAATTATAAACGGCTTGGGAGAAATCACCAAACCGGTCGTCGCAATTGGGTGTAGTTCACTTTTGGGGCGAATTATAGCCATCAACGATTTAACCGCCCCGA
>CAZWZZ010001203.1:0-2108 GCA_964638395.1 uncultured Caldilineaceae bacterium | reverse complement strand
TTGGGCCGTTGCTTTGGTGGCTGTAGTCGAAATTGACAACGTTACCATTTAAGTGTAAAATCTCAGCAACACGTGTACACGTATACACGTGTTGCCAGGTATAAAACTTGGCTAAGAAAAAATTAACGCTATCTATTGACGAAAACTTAATCAGTCGAGCTAAAATCAAGGCCATTGAGGAGAACATTACCTTGAGCGATGCCGTAGCAATTTTGCTGACGGCCTGGATCGAAGGGGATATTTCTGTCGGAGCCTTGAAGGAGCGCAATAAGTCAGGCAAATAAAAAAAGCCCGGTGAGGTAGGTTTGGCGGCCCCTCACCGAGCATCACCATACAAACCAAGAGGAGGTTTCATATGGTTCTTTGTATTCTAGCACAAAGCACCCCCTTATGGCAACCGGCGATGGCAGCGGCGTCGAGTCGCGCCGGCCGGTGGCCGATTTTTCCCAAGCAACAAGTTAGACAAAACGAAAATTTTGATTGGTGGCTCGCCTCACCCCGGAGGCAGCCCCATGAATAGCGGCATCGACATCGGCTACAACGAAACGAAGGTCAAAAGTGGCGAGCGCGTGGCGGCCTTCAAGAGCATCGTTGGCTCGCCGGAGCGGAGCCGTTTTGGGCTGAATGGCGCAACCGGCGACGAGTTGCTGCTGCGGGATGGGCAGGGGCAGTGGCTCATCGGCGAGGCGGCGGTGAGGCAATCCCGCTGGATCAACCGGCGTGAGGATAGCGATTGGTATACCTCGGCTGATTACTACCGGCTGATTCTGGCCGCTTTTAGCCACCTGACGACCGGCACGGCGGTCAAGCTGGTCGTCGTCAGCGGGCTGCCGGTGGCCTATTATGAAGCGGGCAAGGCAACGCTGCGCGAACGTTTTCTGGGCCAGCATCGGGTCATGATCGAGGAGCGGACGCCGCAAAAAATCGAGGTGGTCCAATGCCGCATCATCCCCCAACCCTTCGGCACGATCATCGACGCGGCGATGAGTGACAGCGGTAAAATCATCGACCGCGACCTGGCCGAAGGGCCGACCGGCGTCATCGACATCGGCGGCAAGACCAGCAACCTGCTGTCGGTCAAGGGTTTCAACGAGATCAGCCGGGAGACGACGTCGGTCAACGTCGGGGCCTGGGATGTGGTCCGGGCCGCGCGGGATCATCTGGCCCGTCATTATCCCCAACTCGAGCTGCGGGATTACGAGGTGATGGATCTGATCCGCAGCCGGGAGACTTACTACTTCGGCGAGCGCATCGACCTGGCTCCGGTGATCGAGGAGGCGACGGAGAAGATGGCCGCCTCGATCATCGCCGCCGCCACGCAGCTGTGGAACAGCGGGGCCAAGCTGAAGGCGATCCTGATTAGCGGCGGCGGGGCGCATCTGCTGGGTCACCATCTGAGCCGTCACTTTTCCCACGCCCGCCTCGTAGCCAAACCCCAATTCGCCAATGTCAACGGCTATTGGAAATTTGCGAATGTGTTGGCCGACCGAGCAATCTGAATCTACTGAGAGTGGCGACCTGGGGAGAAAGCTAACGATAGTCACGAAATCCAAGAAAAGTATCGGTAAAATTGCCGGTTAGAAACAATGTACATCCTCCGGTAACAGAAAATTTGCCGGTTAGAAATGAAGGTCAACAAACATCATCAGAAAAATTGCCGGTCAGGTAACGACCGGTTGGTAATAACCAGAGCTTACCGAAAGGGGAATGATGAGTAAAACGACACGCACCTTTTCATTTGATACCGAAACCCATAAACAGCTCTTGCGCCGTCTGGATAACCTGCCTAACGGCGAGAAATCGAAGGCCGTGCGGGAAGGACTGCGACTCTTCTTCGGCGGGACCAAACCGGAGCCGTCCCGCACCGAGATTCTGGCAGCCATCCGGGAGGGCTTTGCCGACCTCCGACGACGGGGCGTAGCCACTGAAATGGTTGAGGAGCCAGGGGGAGAGGCGGAGGACACTTTAAAGGAGGCGTTGCTGGGATTGGGGTTGTGAGTGTCATAAATGGCGGAGGATGAACCATGGTTCACCTTTGCCGCATTGATCGTAATTAGGAGTTACGCCGTTGAGCGACAAACGCATCCTGAGTAGGCGGTAGCCGTATC
>CAZWZZ010001202.1:0-2113 GCA_964638395.1 uncultured Caldilineaceae bacterium | reverse complement strand
ACCCAGTCCCGACGAAAACCCTGATCACTTTGACGTTTATCAAAATTATGAAATTGAGGCAGGTCAACGGGCCGATCTGCAAGCTCATCTCGAAAAAGATGGTATTCGCACAATTATTCAATGGGCCGGTACCCCGGTTCATCAATTTGAAGATTTGGGGTTTGAAAACGTCAATCTGCCCGTGACCGATAAACTGTTTACTCGGTGTATGATGTTGCCGATGAATACGTTCCTGTCTGATGAGGATGTCGAACACGTGTGTCGGTCAATTCGTCAATTTTATGGTTATGGAGCATGAAAATGGCCCCCACTGATTTAGGCCGGCTGGCAGACCCTACTCAATTTCACGAGATGCTTGATATTTCTGGGCAAAATCCCCGGACGTTGATTGAGCAGTTGCGTATGATGCTCATTATCCGCAAAGCAGAAGAAAAAATTGGGGATAAGGTAACGGCTGGGAATATTAAGACTCCCTGTCACTTGGGAATTGGTCAGGAAGCAATTGCCGTAGGCGTTTCTGCTCATCTACGTAGTACGGATCGGGTATTTGGGGGGCATCGCTCTCATGCCCACTATCTGGCTATGGGGGGGGATGTGCATGGTCTATTTGCGGAAGTTTTAGGAAAGGCGACAGGCTGTTCAAAAGGTATGGGCGGCTCAATGCACCTGCACGGGGCCTCGGTAGGGTTTATTGCTTCTGTGCCGATTGTGGCTGCCACCGTGCCGATTGCGGCCGGGGCAGCTTTGGCTGCAAAAATGGATGGAGGAGATGATGTGGCCGTCAGCTATTTTGGCGATGGGGCCGTTGAGGAGGGAGCTTTGCAAGAGGCCCTGAATCTGGCTGCTGTCCAGAATTTACCTATTATTTTTATTTGCGAAAATAATTTATTTGCCAGCCATATGCGGATCGATCTTCGTCAACCCGCGACATCCACGGTTCGCTTTGCCGAGGCTCACGGTATTGAAGCCGAGGTTGTAGACGGTAATGATGTTATTGCCGTTGCCAAAACGGCAGAAAAAGCTATTACAAAAAGCCGTAGAGGTGAAGGGCCGAGTTATATCGAAGCCGTCACCTATCGCTGGCGGGGGCACGTAGGGCCTCGGGAAGATATTGATGTAGGTGTCAAACGCAAAGAAAATCTAACTTTATGGAAAGGTCGAGACCCGGTCCAACGATTAGCCGCCGCATTAGAGGCCAAAAATTTCTTGTCTACCTCTGAATTTTCTCAACTTCAAGATGAGGTTGATGTCTTAATTGAGGATACTTGGGATCAGGCAGAACGAGACCCTTACCCCGACGAGAAAGAGTTGTTAGATTTAGTCTATTTTAGTGAGAAGGTGGAATAATTATTATGACCAGGATGACCTACGCCAGGGCGATTTTGGCCGGGTTCCAATATTTGTTAGCGAAATATCCCGAAGTTTTTGTCTTCGGTCAGGGGCTTTGGAGCCCCTGGTATGTTGGCACTTCAATGAAAGATTTGGATAAAGATTTTGGGAGAGATCGAATTATAGATAGTCCCGTTTCAGAAGCGGCGGTAACAGGTGCCGCTTTGGGGGCCTCGCTATGTGGCTATCGTCCTGTTGTTGTTCACCCACGAATGGATTTTATGATTTTAGCCGTTGACCAAATAGTCACCCAAACGGCTAAGTGGTCCCACATGTTTGGTGGTCAAGCCAAGGCTCCCGTAACTATTCGGGGTATCATTAACCGAGGGGGTGAACAGGGGGCTCAACATTCGCAGGCCCTCCATGCCTGGTTTGCTCACATTCCAGGCTTACGAGTGGTGATGCCGGCGACGGCAGCAGACGCCCGTGACCTACTCATTGCCAGCGTTTTATGTGATGATCCCGTGCTTTATATTGATGACCGCTGGTCTTATGAAATCGAGGAGAATTTATCCCCAATCGTTGAACTAGATCTACGTTCAATATCGCCGCAAATTCTAGAGCCAGGGCAGGTCTGTACGTTGGTTGGAGCCGGCTATTCCACCGAATTGTGTTTGCGAGCAGCCGAGGCTCTAGATGCTGAAAACATTTCTTGTGAAGTTATTGATTTGCGAATGATTAATCCCCTAAAATTTGATACAATCGTGGACTCGGTCAGTTAGAC
>CAZWZZ010001201.1:0-2113 GCA_964638395.1 uncultured Caldilineaceae bacterium | reverse complement strand
TAATGATTTTGACAAAATAACCTGTTTAACTGGTTCCCCCGCTCCGGCGGGGGAATGACGGCGGGACGCTCCGGCATCCTCCGACCCAGCCCCTAGCTGCTGGTTTCTGACGGGATGCCCTATTCGTTCCTTTCCCCATTCGTTGTAGTCCCGCCCCCACCCTGAGAACACCAGGGCGGCGGCTGTGGCTTATTATAGCCGTCTACTTGATTCTTCAAACAGCGCCCCCGCTCTTTTTCGACGGGGGCGTTGCCTTTGGGGAAATCGTCGGTTGTCAGTTGTGCTTTGTCCGTTGTCGGTTGTCTGTGGTTGATTGTCCGCGACCACCAACAACTGACCACTGACCACTGACAATTGACAACCACCTACACCTTCTCTAACTTTTCGATAGTGACCTTCACTTTCGACACAATCCCGGCGATGGCGGCGATAGCCGTCAGCACCGGCAGGAAGATGATCCCGGCGGCGGCCCCGAGGACGCCGACGGTCAGGGGGATGTCCAGGAGGGTTTTGCCCGCCTCCGTCCGAATGATGACCCGGCGAATGTTCCCCTCGTGGAGCAACCCTTTCACCTTGCCGACCAGTTCCTCACCTTTGACCTTGAACTCTTCCGTATAGACGCGCTCTTGAGAGCCGTTCGGCCCGGTCGTCTGACTCTGTTCGGTCTGTGCCGACTGGTCCGATTGGTCCGCCTGTTCTCTGTTCGCCTGTTCGACAACGATCTCTTCGTTGATTTTTTCCTCTGCCATTTTTAATCTCCTTTGGCTACAATAACTTACCACTTCACCATCCTGTACGGTGTGAATTGAAAAAAGTTGCACTTTTCTTAAAATTAATTTGATTATCCTTACGTTGCCAGGACAAAAATTATGGTCAAAAAATTAGTTTTTATCGTACTTGTTTTGTTGATGTTTAGCGCCTTTCCGGGTAGCCAACGGGGACAGGCCGCGACAACGCCCCACAGCCATCCGAACGGGGCAGCGATGGCCCGCCCCTGGGCACAGGGGCCAACCTTCGAGGCTGCGCCCTGTATGTTCGAGTTCGACGTGCCCTTCATCTCCGTGGAGCAGGCCGGGATCGACTGCGGCTACCTGACCGTCCCGGAGCGGCACAGCGACCCGACCGGCCCCACCATCCGCCTGGCCGTGGCCATCCTCAACAGCACCAGCGCCAATCCCGCCCCCGACCCGCTGGTGATGGCTCAGGGCGGCCCCGGCGGCTCGACGATTGAATTTGCTCAATTTCTGGTCAACAGCCCGCTTCTGGCCTACCGGGATATTATCCTCTTTGACCAGCGGGGGACGCTCTACTCGGAGCCGAGTCTGTTCTGCCCGGAGGTGATCGACTACACGGTCGAGAGTATCGAGCGGGAGTTGACGTTGGAGGAGGATTTGGAATTGAGTACGGCGGCGCTGCTGGCCTGTCGCAGCCGGCTGGTGGCGGAGGGGGTCAATCTGGCCGCCTACAACAGCCTGGAAAATGCGGCCGACATCAACGCTTTGCGGTTGGCCCTGGGCTACGACCGGATCAACCTGTACGGTATCTCCTACGGCACGCTGCTGGCGCTGCACACGATGCGGGAACACCCGGAGGCCCTGCGTAGCGTCATCCTGGATGCGGTCGTGCCGACCCAGACCAACTTCCTGACCGGCGTTTCCGAAACGATGGATCGGGCTTTCAGCCAACTGTTCGAGGCGTGCGCGGCTGATGTCACCTGCCAGACCGATTACCCCAACCTGGAACAGCGATTCTTCGACCTGGTGGAGCGCCTCAACGAGTCGCCGATTAGGATCACCTTGACCGACCCCGAAACCAGACAGAGCTACGACGCCACCCTCACCGGGGATGATCTGCTGGATGTGATGTTCCAATATCTGTATCAGACCGACTTCATCCCGGTCTTGCCCAAGCTGATCGACGACATCAGCCGGGGCGATTATGCGTTTCTGGCCAACACGCTGCCCCTCTTCCTCTTTGACCGGACCTTCAGTATGGGTATGTACCACGCCGTATTGTGCGCCGAGGATGCCGACTTTGGCCTGAGTGACGTGACGATGACCGGGGTCCGGCCCCAATTTTCGGAGAGTGCCCAGGCCCAGACTGAAGCCTTTCT
>CAZWZZ010001200.1:0-2113 GCA_964638395.1 uncultured Caldilineaceae bacterium | reverse complement strand
CCTGAGCGTAGCCGAATGGGTCGCTCGAAATGACATGAGGGTGAATAGTTACAAAATAAGTTGGGTAAACTCGTCACTTAAAAAGTCAGGAGTTGAGGGGGACGTTTACGGAGGGCCTCGACGATTCTAGCGTAAGTGTCAGGCAAGGTTTCCGGGAGAACTCTCGTTTCGCCCACAACCGTCATAAAGTTGCTGTCACCACTCCAGCGGGGCACGATGTGTAGATGGAGATGGGTGTCGATGCCGGCCCCGGCAGCCCGCCCCAGATTCAAGCCGATGTTGAAGCCATCCGGTTGCATCAGCTCCTCCAAGATTTCTACGAAATGATCGGCCAGGGCCATAATTTCATACTGGGTTTGGGCGGTAATATCGCTCAGAGTGGCGACATGTTTCTGGGGCAGGATCATCAGATGGCCCGTGTTGTAGGGGTAGATGTTCATAATGGTAAACGTCGTCTCCCCCCGATGGATGATATAATTTTGGGGGTCTGCCTTCGCCCCCTCCTCAAAATTCGCGCAAAACACACAGCCGTCCATCTTTTTTTTGTCTGAGGTAATGTACTTCATTCGCCAGGGGGTATACAATTGCTCCAAAATGTCACCTTCTTCCCGCTACCTTTCACGATTTAGCCAAAAACGGCATTTATTGTACCCGAGAGCCAAAATAGCACAAACAACGTTCCGTAAATTGTATAAAGCAAGGCCGCTTATTTTGCAAATTATATGGTAGAGAGTAGTATATCCTTTTACGGAAAGGATTAATCTGATGTCACAACCTCTTTCAGGCGACCTGGTTCGTCATAAATTGCCGACCCATATCTTTGGCCAAAATGTGGTCTATACCGAGCGAACCGGCTCCACGAATACGGAATTGAAGCAATTGGCGACCGGGGGTGCCCCGGAAGGGTTGCTCTATCTGACGGATGAACAGGTGGGGGGACGGGGCCGTCTGAACCGAGATTGGTACGCTCCGCCCGGCTCCAGCCTGTTGCTATCGCTGCTCTTCCGGCCAGGCAGCGTCTTAGCCCCCATCCAGGCCCAACGGCTGACGATGCTGACTGCCCTGGCTCTGGCCGATGCCATCCGGGCCAGAACGGACCTGGAGATCAGCCTGAAATGGCCCAACGATCTGGTCTGGGAGGATGGCCGCAAATTGGCCGGCATCTTGACGGAGTTGGAGTTTGAAGAAGATAAAGTAGCCTGGGCCGTCGTCGGGGTGGGGTTGAACGTCAATATCGATTTTGAGACAGCTTCGGCCCGCTCAACAGGCAACGGTGGCCCGCCCCTGTCCCAAATCGCCACCAGCCTGTCGATGATTTTGGGCGAGGATACGGCCGATCTCCGGTTGCCGATTTTGCAGAGCTTTCTGTTCAACGTCGAGCGGCGGTACAAGGCGTTGCAGCAGGGGGAGTTACCCCACCGGGAGTGGCGAGAGCGGCTGGTCGGCCTGGGTGAGCCGATTACGATTTTCAACCTCGACGGCGGCAAACTGGAAGGCACGCTGGTCGATGTCGATGAAAATGGGGCGTTGCTCATCGAGCAGGCCGATGGCACGCTCGAAACCGTGGTGGCCGGTGATGTCTCACTGCGCCGCCAATAGCTTGATTGCTTGATTGCTTGAGAAGGAGTACTCTTATTACAAAAAATAATCAAATGCTGCCCACCGCCCTGCCCAGCGAACGGGCTTTTCTGGTCGGCGTCGAGTTAAAACAGCCCCCCGGTGACTCCCCCGGCTTTACCATCGAGGATTCACTGTCGGAGTTGGCGGCGCTGGCCGATACGGCTGGCTTGCAGATCGAAGGAGCCACGTACCAACGGCTGGACCGGATCGAGCCGGGGACGCTCATCAGGAGCGGCAAAATCGAAGCCTTGCAGAGCTTTCGGGATGAGTTAGATATCAATGTGTTTCTGTTTGATGATGAGTTAAGCCCCCGCCAGCAGCGGGAACTGGAGAAGCGGCTGGATGTGAAGGTGCTTGATCGAACGGCCCTGATTTTAGACATCTTCGCCCGCCACGCCCGCACCCACGAGGGGCAACTGCAAGTCGAGCTGGCCCAGTATGAGTACCGGCTGCCGCGCCTGACCCGGATGTGGACCCACCTGGCCCGCCAGGC
>CAZWZZ010001199.1:0-2114 GCA_964638395.1 uncultured Caldilineaceae bacterium | reverse complement strand
TCAGCCGGCTGGCGGAGTGATTGATAGACGACGCAATAGCGCTCCGTCAGCCGGATCAGGGTGGCCAACTGCTCCTCCGAGGCATCGGTATCCAACTCAAACCGGAGCCGAATCGCCCGAAAACCAACCGGCGCTTCTTTCGACACCCCCAGCGTGCCCCGAAAATCCAAATCCCCTTCGGCCTTGACGATGCCGTCCCGTATATCCACCCCAATGGCGGTGGCCACGGCATTTAAAGTGACCCCGGCACAGGCTGCCAATGCTTCCAGCAACATATCCCCCGAACAGGCGCTCAGCCCATCACCCCCGGTGGCCGGATGTAGGCCGGCTTCGACCAGGGCCTTTCCCGTGTCCACGTTACAGGTGATCCCTTCGCCAAGACGCCCCTCGGCTTTTAGGGTAATCACGGCGGCTTGCGGTTTTTCTTTATACCGCTCTTTCAGTGGTTGTTGGAGGAAGCGTAATTCTTCGGCTTTCATATCATACCTTTCTTTTCGTGCTAATTTATTCTTGAACGAGCAGCGCGATTATACTATTAAAGTTAAGATTTCTCCTATTTTCCTAACAGGAATTGACTCTCAGCGGTGGGCCGCCTCCGCCGCAGTCACCACCCGTTCAAAGATTTGCAGCCCCTCTTCGACCAAACTGTGAGGAATATTCAGGGGCGGGGTCAGGCGGATCGAATTTTCGCCGCAGGGCAGTAGCAACAACCCGGCCTCGAAGGCTCGCTGGATGATCCCGTTCCGCAGGGCTTTGGCCCGTTGCTTGCTCCGCCGGTCTTCGACAAATTCGAGGCCGATCATCAAGCCCCGGCCCCGCACCTCGCCGATGGTCGGGTGACGATCCTGCATCGCCCGCAGATGATCGAGCAGATAGCCGCCCGTCTCCCTGGCTCTGGCCATCAAATTCTCCGCCTCGATGACCTCGAGCGTCGCCTGGGCCGCAGCCAGGGCCACCGGATTGCCGCCAAAAGTGCTGCCGTGGGTTCCGGTCCCCCAGGTCATGACCGACTGCCTGGCCAGGATGCCGCCCAACGGTAGCCCGCTGGCGATGCCTTTGGCGAAGCAGACCATATCCGGCTCGATGCCTTCATGCTCGACCGCCCACCAGCGCCCGGTGCGGCCTACCCCGCTCTGCACCTCATCGACGATCAGCATAATGCCATACCGGTCACAAATCTGGCGCAGGCGCGTGAAAAAGTTGGGGGCTGGAACGACGTAGCCCCCCTCCCCCTGAATCGGCTCGACCAGTACCCCGGCCACGTCGTGGGGGTTGAGCTTGGCCCGAAACAGCTCATTCTCGATGTAGTTGATGATGGCATCGCCGTAGCTTTCCCCCTCCTGGGTGACGAACAGGGGCCGGTACGGGTCGGGGTAGGGCACGTGGAAAACCTTCAGGGCCGCCGGATAGCGGCTGGTCTGGACCGCTTTGCTGGCGGTGAAGGAGAGTGCCCCCAACGTCCGCCCGTGGAAGCCGCCGAAGAAGCCGATAAATTTGGTGCGCCCGGTGTGGTGCATGGCCAATTTAGCCGCCGCTTCGACCGCTTCGGTGCCGGAGTTGCCGAAATAGCAACGCGCCGGCTCGCTCATTGGGGCCGTCCGGCTGAGCGTTTCGGCCACCTCAACCGCCTGGGGATAGTAGAAATCGCTCAGGCAGATGTGCCAAAATTTATCCAGTTGGGCCTGCACCGCCGCCACCACCTGCGGGTGGCGATGGCCGACGTTCAAGACCGAAATACCGGCCATAAAGTCGATGTAACGCCGCCCATCCACATCCCACACCTCCGACCCCGCCGCTCTATCCACCACCAGCGCGTATTCGCGGGTGTATGAGGGGGAGAGAACCGCTTCGTCCCGCTCGATGATCGAACGGGCCTGGGGGCCAACACCTTCCAGGTTAATCATTGTCACCAATACCTCCTACGTTCTTTTGATCAGCGAATTTTGCCCCCATTATACCTCAATTCTCCCGCCGTCCCCAAACCGTTCCCCGGAGACGGGTGTGCGGAAATTAGGCGAGATTTCAAGTGCAGCATCCCTTCGACAAGCTCAGGACGCAGCCTGAGTAGGTTGGAGCGTAGCGGAAACCGTATCGAAGGGTGCGGGTTGACCAAG
>CAZWZZ010001198.1:0-2123 GCA_964638395.1 uncultured Caldilineaceae bacterium | reverse complement strand
GGACCGGCGAAACCGTCCTCCTCGACGGCAGCACCGGCGTCGTGCAGCGGTTGGAGGGGGCCGGATAGGGGCCTAAATGAGTCAATTATTAATCATCAAATTCGATAATATAGACATAACAATTCGGCATCTAAAATTTACAGAAACCACCCCATTGACCATTTTCATCTTACGAGGTATAACAAGGTTGTAGCGTTAAGGAGGTGACGATGCCTAGCCCTTTTTCAGGGTAGAAGTTTATCCCATTCCGCTAAAAGAGCGGTTGCCTCGCTGTAAGATTCCCTTGCTGCCGGAGGATGATGATGCGGTATTAGATTTGCCGACCGTCTTTTCGCGGTGCTATGATGTGGGCAGCTATGATTTACTCCTTGATTATGGTCAAGCGCCCCCGGTCTCGTTGAGCCAGGCTGAGACGGCGTGGCTGACCGCTTTGCTGTTGGAAAAGGGGCGACGAGCCGCGTAATGAAATTAGCAATTTGCGCTACAAAAGCGGAGGTATTCAATGAGCGTCACAAAGATAGGAAGCAACCCTACGTTCCAAGAGCTATCGAAAAAAATTCTCTCTATTTTGCGTCCCTATGAAGTCAGACGAGTCGCTCTCTTTGGGTCGGTTGTCAGGGGTGAAGATCAACCAGATAGTGATATTGATATTTTGGTCAGTCTCAAACCACCGGGCGAGCGGCCTGTAATTGGCTTGAAGTGGTTTGCAATCGCCGAAGAATTGAGTCGCATTTTGGAGCGCCCGGTTGATTTGGTAACCGAAGAAGGCTTAAGTCCCTACCTTCGCCCTCACATCGAAAAAGATATGATTATTCTCTATGAAGCAGAGTGATAGAGTCTATCTGTCCCATATTCTTGATGGGGTCACACAAATCGAAATCTACACCGCCGGCTTAGATTACCCTGAATTTTCGCAGAACCGCCTGGTACAGGATGGGGTCATCCGTCAATTAGAGATCATTGGCGAGGCCAGCCGCAACCTCTCTGATAATTTTCGTGAACAGCATCCTGAACAACCCTGGCCGCAAATTATCAGTCTCCACAACCGTTTGATTCACGCCTACTTCGAGGTCAATTTGGGCATTATTTGGGAAATTGCTCACAATGATATTCCTTCGCTTAAATAAAATGTCCTCCAGTGGCTTCAACCGTCGTAGGTCTCCGTGAAAAAGCTCATCCGCGCCATCGCCGTGACCCTCATCATCATCGCTGTCCTGGCCCCGATCATCCCCCAACTGATCTGGTCCTTTGCCTTTCGCTGGTTCTTCCCCGACCTGTTGCCCGGCGAATGGGGGCTGGAGGCGTGGCGTTACGTTCTATCCGACTCCTCGCGGGTGGGTGAGGGGTTGCTCAATAGCCTGGCCATCGCCACGGCGGTCTCGCTGCTAACGATCCTCATCGGCCTGCCGGCAGCGCGGGCATTGGCCCTGGCCCATTTTCGGGGCAAGGAGCTGATCGAGTGGCTGCTGCTGCTGCCGATTATCGTGCCGACCATCGTCGTGGTCATGGGCATCCACATCCTCTTCATCCGCTACCGGCTGGCCAACACCTTCCTCGGCGTCATCCTCGTCCACCTCATCCCCAGCCTGCCCTACATGATTTTGGTCATGGCCAGCGTCTTCGCCAACTACGGCACCGAGCTAGAGGACACCGCCCGCACCCTCGGCGCGAACGCCCGCCAAACTTTCTGGTACGTCACCCTGCCGGCCATCTTTCCCGGTCTGGTGGTGGCCACCCTCTTTACCTTTCTCATTTCCTGGGCGCAATACATCACCACCCTGCTCATCGGCGGCGGGCGGATCATCACCCTGCCCCTGGTGCTGTTCCCCTTCGTTCGGGCCGCCGACCACGCCACCGCTTCGGCCATCAGCCTGGTCTTTGTTGTCCCGGCCCTGCTGGTGTTGATCTTCACCTCCCGCTCGCTGGCGGTGCGGGCCTCCGGGTTGGGAGGCTTTGGCCGCTTATGACCCGGGTGGTGTTGCGCGAGTTATCCCGCCATTTTGACGACGTGGCCGCCGTCAACGGGGTCAGCCTGGCGGTCGAATCGGGCGAGTTGGTGGCCCTGCTGGGGCCGTCCGGCTGCGGCAAAACGACCACCCTGCGGATGATCGCCGGGCTGCTGG
>CAZWZZ010001197.1:0-2123 GCA_964638395.1 uncultured Caldilineaceae bacterium | reverse complement strand
ATCGGCGGTTGTGGTAGCCAGGTCGGTCTGCTGGCCAGCCTCAGCCTGTTGGGGCTGATCGGGCTATTTTGTAGCCTCTGTCTCCTGGCCAACCTGGTCAGCATCACCGTCACCGAGGAGATTGCCACCTCAGCCGGGGTCGAACCGGTTGAACCCGGTGTGCCGGATGATGAAATGGCCCTGATCCGGGCCAGAGTCGAACGCCTGGCCGGCCGGGTCGAGTCGCTTCGGGCCGAAACCCTGATCCCGCCGACCCCCACCCCGCCTCCGCCCAAACCGGTGGCTCTGGCCCATATGAGCGGCGTCAACCTCCGCAGCGGTCCCGGCGAAACCTACAGCCGCCTGGGGCGCTTGCCGAAGGGGGACAGCCTGGAAATCGTGGGCCGCAACGCCGACGGCAGGTGGTGGCTGGTGGTCACCCCGGACGGTTCGTTTGCCTGGGTGGCGGATATGGCCGTCATGACCGCCAACCTCGATGACTCCATCGTTGTTGTGACTATTCCGGCCCTGTTGTCCCAACCGAGCGCCAATAACGCCGCCGCAGATGGCTCGCCCGGCTTGACCACCGCGCCCGCCGCCGAACCGGCCAGTCTCTCTCCGGCCGATCCGCCGGCCCCCGTCAGCCGCCGTTTCGTGCTGGACACCCCCGGCTATCGCCACCTGATCCGGGGTCTGCTCCTGCCTACCGTCAGCGAAAGTTTTTCGCCCGATGGCCGCGCCCTGGCCATCACCGAGCGGATCAACCTCTACACCATCCCCACCGAGGGGGGCCGGCGGCGGGTGCTGGTCGGGGCGGCGGCTGACGGCCTGACCCTGGTCAGCGGCACCGTCTGGTCGCCCGATGGCCAATACCTGGCCTTTGTCTTCGACCACCTGGGCGATTGTGACCCCTGCCGCCGGGTGGGGCTGGTCCGCCTGAGCGATGGGGCGATCATCTTCCTCGAGCCGCCGTCTGACTCGGCTCTGCACAAACCCCGCTGGACCGCAGACGGCCGCCTGCTGGTCACCGCCTACCTCGCTGACCCAGTGGAAGGGCGGGCCTTCATTTACGACACCTCCGGTCAGGGCCGCCCCGCCGAGGGCCGCTACACCCTCAGCAGCAGCCACGACGGCCAAAAATGGTTCCCCTGGCAGCCGGGCCGCCCCTGGCAGGTAGAGGGGGCTGCGCCGGATAGTTATTATCAATAACCCACCAGCATTCCGAGTAGATCGAGTGTAACGAGGTCGTATCGAGGGGTGCAAGGCGAACTACCAATAACTGGAAATCATCCATGCCTAAACAAACCCACCGCTGGCAACAGCCTCTCAACCTACCGGGGGCGCTTATCGTCCTGCTGTTGCCGCTGCTGGCCTGCGTCCGCCTCAATTTAGCCCCACCCCCCGCCGAGTCGATAGCCGGGGGGGCCGGCCCGCCCCCGTCGACCGGCCCGCCGCCGCTCACCCACCCGAAACCGGCAGCCACCGCCGCCCCGCTCAACATCGAGCCGCGCCCCGCCTGTTTTCTGCCCAATCTGGCGACCAATGCCCACATCGCCGCCGGCGGCAGCTACACCCTGACCGAACGGCTGGCCTCGACGCCGATGCAGTGCCACCTGACCCGCGACTCCTGCGGCTACCACCGGCTGGTCGGCCTCGTCGAGCCGAGCATCATCTTCAAGCAGGAGGAGGCCGCCCCCTACCACACCGAAGATGTGCTGATGCACCCGGCCATGCTCCAACCCCTGGCCCGCCTCAACGCCCTCGTCCGGGCCGAGTGGGGCGGCGACTATCAGTTGCGGGTGACCGATGCCTACGACTCGCTTCTCTCCCACGCCCCCCCCGAATCGGAGCCGAGCCGCCGCTACTCCCTCCATTACGAAGGCCGGGCCATCGACCTGACCCTGTGGCCGGTCGCTTATGAGCGGTACGGTCGGCTGTGCGCCCTGGCCCATTGCGCCGGGTTCGATTGGGTCCATCACGAGGGCACACATTGCCACGCCTCCATCAAGGCCGAGAGCTTGTGTGGCGTGTGTGGTCCGTGATTTTGTGAGGCGTTAGGGTGACTGAATTCAAGCATTTCAGCCAAACCTCTTAGAAGCTGTTTTAAAAGTGAAAGTTTACAGAGTTGTCCACAGATTTACACT
>CAZWZZ010001196.1:0-2124 GCA_964638395.1 uncultured Caldilineaceae bacterium | reverse complement strand
TGTTGAATGGGCAGGACTTCTGAGAGGCTGGTGATTTGAGTAAAATCAGGCATTCGATTTTCTCCCTCCTATCAATAGCTCATCCTGCAAGGTCTTGAAGACCTTGTAGGTTTCATTCAGACAAGAGACCTACAAGGTTTTTGAAACCTGGCAGGTCGAGGATTTATTTGGCAGCCGGCACGCTTTCGACGGCTGTTACCGCTCTCAGGCCGCGACTGCGGCTGTGACGGGCGGCCCGGCTGACAAAGAAAAGCGCGGCGCCGGCTACGACGACATTAACAATAAGCAGAACGATGGTTTCGCCCATCCCAAAGATGATGCCGGAGGTTCCGGCGAAGAGGCGGACGACGATGGCCGTCAGAATGACCAGCGCCAGCGAGACCGGAACCAGGAATTTCCAGCAGAAATCAAGCAGGTGGTCGATGCGGAAGCGGGGGAGCGTGCCCCGGAACCACATCATAATGAAGACAAAGAAGAAGGTTTTGAGCAGTAGGGTGATGAGACCCAGAATGGCGGCCACAGGGGCCGGTAAGAAGGAGACGCTGACGAAAGGGATTTGCCAGCCGCCGAAGAACAGCACCGCTGTAAAAAAGGCCAGGGCAAACATATGCACGTATTCGCCGATCATAAACATTCCAAATTTGATGCCGCTGTATTCGGTGTGGAACCCGGCGATGATCTCCGATTCCGCCTCGACCAGGTCGAAGGGGGAGCGGCCCGTTTCGGCCACCCCGGCCACAAAGAAAATGAGAAAAACGAGGGGCATGGCCACAACGTACCACTGGAATGGGTTGGCCGTTTGGGCGACGACGATGTCGGTAAAAGACATCGAGCCGGTGACCATCGTCACGGCGATAAGGGCGAGGATCATCGGGATTTCGTAGGTGAGCAGCATGGCCACCACCCGAAACGCCCCCAACAGGGCATATTTGTTGTTGGAGGCCCAGCCGCCCATCAAAATGGCCAGTGTGCCCAGCCCGCCGATGGCGATGATGTACAGCACGGCCACGTTCAGGTCCGCGCCGACGAAGCCGGGGGCGAAGGGGATGACGGCGAAAGCCATAATCGAGGAGATGACGGCCAGGCCGGGCGCGATGTTGTAGACGATTTTATCGGCATTGGCCGGGGTGATGTCCTCTTTGGTGAACATTTTGACCATATCGGCGAAGCCTTGCAGCAGGCCGAAGGGGCCGGCCCGGTTGGGGCCGATGCGCCGCTGGATACGGGCGATGATTTTACGCTCCAGCCAGGTCAGTAGCACGAGCGACGCCGGGGCCGCGACGGCTACGATGCTGGCCAGGGTGAGATTGACGATGAAGCGAGCCAGCCCCTCATCCATGAGGGGGATATTCAGGCTCACTAAGAAGTCGATGATACCTTGCATAAACGCTCTCCACGAAATAGTTTCACAAAAAAATCAAACAAAAAGCCAAGGTAACACCTCGGCTTTTAGATAAACGTTATGACCAGTGTAACGCCCCTTTGCGCCAGGCGTACAGCAAACCATCGAAGAGAAGCAGCATAAAAACGATGGCCCAGACCAGGCCATAAAGGGGCAATTGTTCCAGGGCAACGGCAAAGGGGAGCAAAAAAACGGCTTCCACATCGAACACGACAAAGATGATGGCGTAGATGTAATATTGGGCCTTGAATTGAACCCACGTGTCGCCCATCGTTTTGATACCGGATTCGTAGGTCTCTTGTTTGGCCGGGTTCGGTTTCTTGGGGCGTAGTAGCCAGGCGATGATGAGGGTGACGATGGGGATAGAGACGGTAATCGCTCCCAAGATGCCAATAAATTCAAAGTCCTGTGCCATTGGCGGTTACTCCTTCGTAAGTGATTTAATTCACAAAACAGAAAGCAGCGCGATTATATCACCCTGCAAAATTTCACAAAAATGTTCATAAATTTGAGTCAAAATGCGAGGATTGTGGCGGTTGCTACTGAACTGTCGCCATTTTAGCATAGTTTGAGCGAAGTGAAAAATCCGACACAGATAGGAGTTACGCAGTTGAGCGACAAACGCATCCCTTCGACAAGCCCTTCGTCAAGCTCAGGATGCTCTCAAGACGCAGCCTGAGTAGGCGGTAGCCGTATCGAAGGGTGACGTTTGGAGCGGCTGC
>CAZWZZ010001195.1:0-2125 GCA_964638395.1 uncultured Caldilineaceae bacterium | reverse complement strand
TCAACCAGACGATTATGATGGCCTTCGGCATCGTCGTCATCGCCGCCCTGATTGGAGCCGGGGGGCTGGGGCGGGAGGTGATGGTCGCTCTGCAAGAGCAGAAGGTGGGCCGGGGCTTGATCGCCGGGTTTGCCATCGTCTTTATGGCCATTATGCTAGATCGCATCAGCCACGGTTTTAGCGAGCAGGAAACCTCCCACGCCGCTAAACAGGCCACAGGCTTTCATTTAATGCCCAACCGCTGGGACAAATTCGGGCCGGTGCGCGGTCTGGAGGCGGGCATCGAGGCCGTGATGCGGGATAGCTATCGCCTGGCGGAGATGCTCGCGGCGGGTCTGGCTCGGCTGGTGGGCCAAAAGCCGGGCCAGCCGGGGGCCGTTTTTTTCCAAAATTACGCTTTCCTCATCGGCTCGGCGGCGTTGCTCATCCTGTTGACCCTTATCAATGCCTTCATTCTGCCCTTTGGTCAGGAATTTCCACCGGCCTGGACTTTTGAAGTTAGCGAGCCGGTTGATGTGGCCGTCGATTGGATGCGGGACAATATCTATCAAGTCGGCGACACCTCGCTTGGAACCGGCCCGCTCAGTGATTTTCTGTTGATCTACGCCCTCAACCCCATCCGGGCCTTTTTGCAGGATTGGCTACCCTGGCCGCTGGTTATTCTGGGCTTTGCCCTGCTCGGCTATAGCGTTGGCGGCTGGCGGCTGGCCCTGTTTGCCGGGCTGGGTATGTTTGGCCTGGGGCTGCTCGGCCTGTGGGAAGAGAGCATGAACACCCTCAGCCAGGTCATCGTGGCCGTGATCTTGACCATTTTGATCGCTATCCCGCTGGGCATCCTGGCCTCCCGCAGCGATACTTTCGAGGCGTTTCTCAAGCCGATTCTGGATACTTTGCAGACGATCCCCTTCTTCGTCTACCTCATTCCGGTCATCATTCTATTCAACGTGGGCCGGATTCCGGGCATTATGGCCTCGGTCCTGTACGCTCTGCCACCGGGCATCCGTCTGACCAACCTGGGTATCCGCCAGGTCAGTTCCAAAGCTATCGAAGCGGCCACGGCCTTTGGCTCCACGCCCCTCCAAACGTTGCTCAAGATACAAATTCCTCTGGCTCTGCCGGCTATCGCGCTCGGTGTCAATCAGGTGATTATGATGGTTTTAGCTATGGTCGTCGTGGCCGGACTGGTCGGCGGCGGCGGGCTGGGTCTGCTGGCCGTCAAAGGGCTGGCCAATCCGATGCGTGATCTGGGCGTCGGCATCGAAGCGGGTATCGCCATCGTGCTGATGGCGATGGTCCTGGATCGCATTACCCAACGCTGGGCCAAGAATCGAGAGGTCGAGACGGGCCATTAATTTCATTTCTTTAGCCCAAAATTTGCTTGTCCGGCTAAATCCTTCATAATAGATAAACCATCTATCCTTATTTTGAGCCGTAATCAGTAGACCGCAGCATCTTGAGTAGACTGAGGAACGAGGTCGTATCGAAAGGTGCAGTTGCGGTCTACTGGTAATCAAATCGCAATGGTAACTGATGTCAACTCCCGCGAGCGACGTTTACGAAGACAGGCAGAGTTACAATCTCTGTACGTCAACCTATCCAGCTTGCGGAACCAGGAAAAATCTTATATTTCTGCCCAGGCCGCTATCCCCGACCTGTTGATCCAACAAATCGGGGAGGCCCGGCAGCAGATCAAGGCGATTGAGGCGGAGCTTCTTGAATTGAAGGAGGCCACGCTCAAATCGCCTGCCTATGACCTGTATTGGCAAGCTGTCGAGGCAGAAACTGCCGAGGCGTTCGATCAGGCGACTAGGGCTTATAAAGGGGCCGCTCGGCAAGGGCATCCCGATGCCGGAGAGGCCCTGGCCAGCCTGCGTTATCGCCTCAAAGCCAGAGACAAAGCCGCCTCGCGCAAAGCTTGGCTCCCGGCCCCGGCCAGCCAGCCCCGTCGTTTGCCTCTCGGTCTCCTGGCTGTATTTTTGATTTTGTTGCTGCTTGCCGTTATTTTCATCCTCAGTCGCTATCTGTTTACCGCCTCGGAAGACGCTGTGGCTCTGGATGAAACCAACGCCTCATTTCTGAGTACGCCGACCTCCCTCGTCGTGATCGTGCCCAGTACGGCCACCCC
>CAZWZZ010001194.1:0-2131 GCA_964638395.1 uncultured Caldilineaceae bacterium | reverse complement strand
AGTTTGATCGTAAAGCGTGTGCCGCGCCCGACTTCGCTCCGGACGTTGATCGTGCCGCCGTGGGCCTCGACAATCGACTTGGCGATGGCCAGACCGAGGCCCGACTCGCCGCCCTCTTGATGGCGGGTTTCATCGGCCCGGTAGAAGCGGTCGAAGATGTGGGGTAAATGATCGGGGGGGATGCCGCTGCCGGTATCCTCGACGTGGAGGAGCGTGGTGCCGTTTTGGCGCTGGGCGGTCAGGGTGATCCGGCCCCCGGCCGGGGTGTAGCGCAAGGCGTTGCTGACCAGATTGCTCAAAACCTGAGCCATGCGCTCCGGGTCAACCTCCACCTCGGGCACGCCCTGGTCGAGGTTGACGCTCAGATCGACCTGCCGCTCCTGAGCCGGGTAAGCATACTTGGCCGCGATGCGCTCTAGCAAGTCGCCGGGGGGGATGGGGTGGCGCTGGAGGGGCAATTCGTGGGCATCGGCCAGAGACAGGGTCCGTAAATCCTCGACGAGATGTTCCAGATGTTGGACCTCATCATGCATCACTTCCAGCATGCCCGGCGTTGGTTGGAGAACGCCGTCCCGCAGCGATTCGATATAACCGGAGAGGACAGTCAGCGGCGAGCGCAGGTCGTGGGCGATGTCGGCGGTCATCTGGCGACGTAAGCGGTTGGCCTCGGCCAGGTCGGCGCTCATCTGGTTGAAGGAAGCGGCCAGTTGGCCCAACTCATCCCTAGAGCGCACCGTCACCTGCCGCTCCAGATCCCCCTGCGAGATGGCCTGGGTGGCCTCGGTCAATTCTCGCAAAGGACGGATGAGGGTTCTGACCAAAATCATCCCCAGCAACAACGCGGCCAGCGTCGCCCCGGCGGTTCCCCAGCCCAAGCCCTCATAGACCTGGCGCAGATAGGCGGCCTGTTGCGGGTCGGGCACGCGGATGACGGTATCGGTCAGGACGGTGCCGATGTGTTGGTCGTCCACGATAATGGGCAGACCGGCCTCGATGCGCTCCACAGGAACCGGCTCACCGGATCCAAAGAACGGCCCGCCGACAATGACCCGACCATCCGGCCCAACCAAAACGTGGGGCGGGGGTAGCCCGTCTCGTTGGGGCGGGGGTGGTCTATCGGCGGGGGGAGTGGCTGGCCCTTGCGGGGAGGCGTGGGGCGGACTGCCGCCGGCTTTGTCCCGAAGCCACGCTTGCACCCCCTCCAGCGTCCCATTGCGGCGGTAGTAGTCGGTCACATCCTCGATGAAATTATCACGGCTCTGCTCCAGGGCAAAGCCGCGCAGGGCCACCCGGGTCGTCCGCCCGGCGAAAATAGCCACCAGAATAGCTCCGGTCAGACCGACGACCAGCACCGCCAGCGTTAGCTTGATCGACAGCGAGCGCCTCACCGGACTCATCGGTATCATCGTTTGAAATCGGTGTGGAAGCGGTAGCCGACACCAAAGACGGTCTCCACGTACCGAGGTTGGCTCGGCTCCGGTTCGATTTTGGCCCGCAGGTTCCGCACGTGAACATCGACGGTACGCTCCACCCCTTCCAGCGACATCCCCAGATGATCGAGTAGCTCGGCCCGAGTGAAAGCCCGGCCCGGCGTGGTCATCAAGGTGGCCAACAGGTCAAACTCCGACGGCGTCAAATCCACGGGCCGCTCCGCCACCGTGACCAGACGACTGCCCCGGTCGAGGGTGATGTCGGCTGCCCGCAGCACCTCATCCGGCTGGTGCTGCCTGGTCACCCGGCGCAGGACGGCCCGGATGCGGGCGGTCAACTCCCGCATGCTGAAGGGCTTGGTCACGTAATCATCCGCGCCCAGCTCCAGGCCCAGTACCTTGTCCGACTCTTCCAGCTTGGCGGTGATGAGGATGATCGGCGTCTCGCTCTCTTTGGTGTAGGCCCGCATAAAGTCGTAGCCACCCATCTCCGGCATCATCAAATCGAGCAGGATCAAATCCGGCTTTACATGCCGGGCCATAAAGAGCGCCTCCCGGCCATCCTCGGCCGTCAACACCCGGAAACCTTCCTGGTTCAGATATTCCCGAACCATCACTCGGATATTCTTTTTGTCATCGACAACGAGAATGGTTTTCATCGCTTTTATTATAACCGGAGTGCGGGGTCGTGTCATTTTTGG
>CAZWZZ010001193.1:0-2139 GCA_964638395.1 uncultured Caldilineaceae bacterium | reverse complement strand
TCGCGGAAAATCGAGAAAAAACCGCTCAGGTTATCGTGAACGGGCGTGCCAAAGAGCAGCCGGATGGCGTAGTTGTAGATGTTGCTGGAAAATTGGCGGAAGCGATCCTCCATACCCCCGGCCATCACAAAGCGGGAGCCGATAATGATGTCGTAATATTCCAGGAATTTAACCATCTGGGGGATGATAATCGGGTCGTGGTTGAAATCGGTATCCATAAACACCAGGATGTCGCCGCTGGAGTGGTCGATACCATAACGAATAGCCGTAGCCAGCCCCCGCTCTTGGGTGCGAACGAAGAGCTTGACTCGGCCATCCTCCCCAAAGTGGTGGCGCACGACCGCGCCCGTTCCGTCCGGGCTGTTGTCATCGACGACCACAATCTCCGGCTCGAAATTGTGTGGCTCGACCGCCCGAAAGATGGCCTGGATCAGTTCGACGATGTTATCTTTTTCGTTATAGGTGGGTAAAATAACGGATGTTTTCACATATATTTCCACAACTCAAAAATGGTGCCATACTGTCCCCCCTCCCGCCGAAAACGGCGCTGGTCGGCCGGTTTGGGCCAGGAGTGGTAGGAAGCCCCTTCGTTATTTTGGGGGATGCGGGGCGGCTCCCCGCCGGCGACCAGGTTGACGGCCTCGACCAGCATCTCCGCGCCGACGAGGGAGCTTTTGTAGGAGAGGGAGAGGATGGTATCCTCCGGCTCGACCGGGATTGTCTCCTGGAGCAGGAGGTGGCCCGTATCAAATTTTTCATCGACCCAATGAACGGTGACCCCGGTCTCTTTTTCGCCGTTGCTGATGACCCAGAAGTAGGGGAACAGCCCCCGGTGGCGGGGCAGCAGGGCCGGGTGGATGTTCAGCACGCCCTGGGGGGGCAGGTTGATGAGGACCGGTTTGATGAGCTGGTTGAGGTAAATGGACAGCACCAGGTCGGGCTGCCAGGCTTTGATTTGCTCGATGGTGGCCGGGTTGTTGACGTCGGTTGAGCCGATGACCGGCACGTTATAAATGCCTCGCATATGGCGCAGCGAGTTGACTTTGGCCTGGCGACCGATCAGCCGGAAAATAATGGCCGTCAGGCGGCTCTGGAACAGCTCCAACGCCTTGCGCCCGACAAAACGCAGGCCGGTGCGCCGCAGCAGATAGAGCAAGCCCTGGGGCAGGCTCTTGCCGTAAACCAAACAGTCGGAGCGGACGATACCCACCACCTGGCCGGGGAACTGTTGCAGCAGCCGCTCGGTCATGATGTTGGAGAAAAGACTTTCGTAGGTCAGAATAACAATTCGCATTTTATCGCAGGTTGGTTAAGGTGTCACAAATAAAATCAATTTGCTCGGCGGTCAGGGTGGCTCCGGAGGGCAGATTCAGCCCGCGCCGACCTAAATCATCGGCGACCGGCAGAGTTTGACCGGTGTCGTACATCGGCAGGGTGTGGACGGGGTAGAAAAAGGGGCGGCTGTCGATGTTGGCTTCGCGGAGTCGGTGACGGACTTCATCCCGGCGCAGGCCGAACTCGTCGCCGATGAGAACCGAGTACATCCAGTAGACATTCGTGGCCCATTCCTGGTCGGGCGGCAGGCTCAGACCGGGCACGTCGGCCAGCCGTTCATTATAATGGAGGGCGTTGCGGCGACGGATAGCCAGCAGCGTTTCGATTTTCTCGAACTGGGCCAGGCCGATGGCCGCCTGAACGTTGGTCATACGGTAGTTGTAGGCGATTTCGGGATGCCAGTAGGGGTCGCTTTTGTAACGCCCCTGGTTTTCCAGAAAATAGGCTCGCTCAGCCCACTCGAAGTTGTTGGTGACGATGAGGCCCCCTTCACCCGAAGTGATTATTTTGTTCCCGTAGAAGCTGAAGATGGCCGCATCACCCAGGCCGCCGACCCGCTTTCCTTTATAGAGCGCCCCGTGAGCTTCGGCGGCATCCTCAAAGAGCCACAGGCCGTGTTCGTCGGCGATGGCCCGCAGGGGGTCCATATCGGCCGGGTGACCGTAGAGATGCACGGCCATAATCGCCTTCGTCCGGGGCGTAATTGCGGCAGCGACGGTGGCCGGGTCGATGTTCCAGGTCTCGTACTCGGAATCGACGAAAACTGGCGTGGCTCCGGTGTAGCGGATGGCGTTGGCCGTGGCC
>CAZWZZ010001192.1:0-2139 GCA_964638395.1 uncultured Caldilineaceae bacterium | reverse complement strand
GCGCGGTCGATGAGGATGTCATCGCCTTTGCCCGGGCCGACGGCGACGCCTGCGTGCAGGTCTTTTTCATCCGGGGCGGCAAGTTGACCGGGCGGGATTATTTCGTGCTGGAAGGCACAGCCGAAGAGGAAGATGAGGAGATCGTCACTTCTTTCCTGAAACAGTTCTACGACCAATCGGCCAACATTCCCTCTAATATTTTGCTGCCCAGAGAGGTGGATGAGTTGATGATTATCCGGGATTGGCTCAAGAGCAAGCGGGGCGCGGATGTCAAGCTGAAAGTACCCCGCCGGGGCAAGCCCAAGCAACTGTTGGAGATGGCCTCGCAAAATGCTATCGAGACCCTCAACCACCTCCGCGCTCGCTGGGCCGCCGATGAGAGCAAGCAGACCGAGGGGCTGGCCGAACTGCAACAGGCCCTCGATTTGCCGGAGCCGCCGCTGCGGATCGAGTGTTACGACATCAGCACCCTGCAAGGGACGAACACCGTCGGCTCGATGGTCGTTTTTGCCAAAGGCACGCCCCGCAAGAGTGACTACCGCCGCTTCAAGATCAAGACGGTCATCGGCCAGGATGATTACGCCAGTATGCAGGAGATGCTCCGCCGCCGCTTCAAGCGCATGCGGGATGACGGCTACCGCAACACCGCCAAAATTGGCCAGCCCAGCGACAGCGACAACGCCTGGGCGCTGATCCCCGATTTGATTATCATCGACGGCGGCAAGGGGCAGTTGAACGCCGCCCTGGAGGTGCTGGATGAATTTGATATGCGGGATGCGGTGGCCATCGTCGGCCTGGCTAAACAGGAGGAGGAGCTGTTCCTGCCGGGGCGTGCCGACTCGCTGATGCTGCCCCGCAATTCGCAGGGCCTCTTCCTCATCCAACGCATCCGGGACGAGGCCCACCGCTTCGGCGTGACCTACCACCGCAATCTGCGGGGCAAAAGCGCCATCCGCTCCGGCCTGGATGACATCGACGGCATCGGTCCCAAACGTCGCCGGGCGTTGCTCAAGAAGTTCGGCTCCCTGGACGCTATCCGCGCCGCCACGGTCGAGGAGTTGGCCGCCGTGCCGGGCATGAATAAGTCGGTGGCGGAGCGGTTGAAGACGGAGTTGTAGGGGGCTTGGCAACGAGGGTCATGAATTTGC
Source organism: uncultured Caldilineaceae bacterium (assembly GCA_964638395.1). Taxonomy (GTDB): domain Bacteria; phylum Chloroflexota; class Anaerolineae; order 4572-78; family J111; genus CAZWZZ01. The sequence goes on along the minus strand of CAZWZZ010001192.1, from coordinate 991 downwards.
CTCCTTCGTTATCAAATTGTCATCCTGCGCTTGGCTCTGTTATAATTCCGATCAAACATTTTTCGTAGCCATCATTGAGGATTTATGTAAGCATAAGGGTAAATATTATGAATGCTGTCACCATAACTGAAGCTAAGGCAAACTTGGAGCAAATTATTGAGCAGGTTATTGATGATGTGGAACCAACGATTATCAGAACGGACACCGGTCAGCAAATTGTACTTTTGCCGCTTGAAGAATTCAATGCCTGGAAAGAAACGCTCTATTTGTTATCCAATCCGGCTAATGCCGAGCATCTGCGACAGTCGATTATGGAAGCGCAGACAGGTAAAACGGTGGAACGCGAGTTGCTTGAGGGATGAAGTTAGTTTTTACCGAGTCTGCCTGGAAAGATTATCTCTGGTTTCAAGAGAATGACCGTCGACTCTTAAAACGGATTAATAGGCTTATCAAGGAGGCAATGCGAACACCCTCTGAGGGTATAGGCAAGCCAGAACGATTGAGGGCTAATTTGTCAGGATATTAGTCAAGACGAATCAATGAAGAGCATCGGTTGGTTTATGGGGTTACGGAAACGGAGTTGGTCGTAATATCTTGCCGGTTTCATTATCAGAAGTAGCATCACTGCGTGGCAAAGATCACTGCATCGTCCAAATTCGCTGGGCACCAAGAAATGTTTGAAGGCTTAGCCCAAAGGGGGCAGTTACCGGGGCGTAAAGTTGAAAACTCTTGGCGATTTTTGCGTACAGCCATACATTTGGCGCGGGTAAGGCCCTGATGGATGCCCTGGATACAAGCGAAGGTGATTGAGCAAAATGCGCTTCAAGGAGACACCATACTCGAATTTGAGATCAGCCCGAAATCCTCGTGACCCAATAAAAAAAGACCTCTGTTTCCAGAGGCCTTTTTTTTATTGGGTATCCTCAGTCGATCCAATTAGGAGTTACGCGGTTCGCAGCCCGAGTAGCCTTGAAAAGGCGTATCGAGGGGT
>CAZWZZ010001191.1:0-2145 GCA_964638395.1 uncultured Caldilineaceae bacterium | reverse complement strand
GCAACTCGGCCACGCTGCCCGTTTTGATTTCCTCGCCGCCGATGATGAGCGGCACCTCGATCTCCGTGGCGGACATTTCGGCCAACTTGGCCTTGATGGCCGTTTTTTCGGGACTTTCCGGTTCGTACCCCAAAACCGGTTCGTTGTACGGCGCGGGGACTTGAAAATAAGCGTTCGTCATTGCAAAACCTCCTGGTTAGTTATTTTGCCTGAATTGTAATGGAAGATGGGGGGCGGCGTCAATTTTGGGCAGTCAGCGCCTCCAAAATCGCCAGCGTCTCAGCCTTGCCCCCTTCACCCGCCTCCCCCGCCGGGCCGACGCAGGAGGGGCAACCCTCGGCGCAGGGGCAGGCGGCTGCCAACTCGCGGGCGCGGTCGAGCAAAGCAGCGTGCCGCTCGAAGAGGCGTTGGCTGAAACCGAGACCGGCCGGGATCAGTTCGTAGATGACGACGGTCGGTTGGCCATCGGTCAGGGGGGATTGGGGATCGCTGTGAACGGCGATGTCGTGGGCATCACACATCACAAAAAGCGGAGCCAGATGGCCCAAAACCGTGGCCAGCCCGGACAGGCCGCTGCGGACCTTGACCGCCGTTTCCGCCCGGCGGTGACAGGCCCGGCATAGCGTCACCAAATTGTCCAGGCGATTGGCCTCTTTATTGGCCTCTTTATATGAAGCGAACGTCCGAAAGGGCTGCTTATGATGGACATCGTGCTGCCGCTCCGTCTCCGGGCTGCCGCAAATCCGGCAGCGATAGCCATCGCGGGCGCGGGCCTGGTTCCGCTGCCGCGCCCAATTGGGACCGTAGTCGTTCCGGCTGCTGCGCCACACCCCCTGCGCCCGCAACGGCTCGACCGTGGCCTGGCTCAAGGCCAGCCAGTAGCCGCTCGTTTGCAGGTCGCTCGGCGGTAGCGTTACCTCCCCCTCGCCCACCCGCTCCTGGGTGAACCAGCGGATGGCTTGGTAGCCGGTCACCTGGGTCGTCACCAGTAGCTCGCCATACCCCCTGGTCATCGCTTGATCCGTGACCTGCTCCGAGACGGCCACCACCTCGACCGTCGTCTCCCGGTGCGGTTCGGTGTAGTAGGAGGTGGCGGCGGGGGTCAGATAGGCCACCTGGTCGGCCAAATCCAGTTGCTCGACGACGTAACTCTGCCCTTCGTGCAGATAAACGGCCTGGGGATGCACCAGCCAGGGGGCGCTGGCCCGATCAACATCACCGAGGACGCGCCAGGATTTTTCGGCGTTCGTGGTCCGTGGTTCGTTGTCTGTCGTTCCTGGTTCGTTGTCCGACGTTTCCGGTGCGTTCCCCCGGACAAGGAGACTGATCCGCTCCGGCGAGGCGCTTCGTAGCGAGACGGCCTGGGCCGGGTAGCGGTCAGCCAGCCAGAAATATTTACCGTCGGCGGCGTGCAGCTCGCCGGCCTCGGCCAGAAAACGCAAAAATTCGGCGACGGTCGTGGCCTCGACTCGACCAAAGCTGTCGCCCGCCGCGAAGGGCAGCTCAAAGGCGGCGCAGCGGATATGTTGCAGCAAGATCAGCAGGTTGTCGGGGTTGATGAGGGCCTGCTCCGGCGACCGCTCGAAGAAGTAGGCCGGATGGTGGGCCAGAAATTGATCGAGGGGGTTAGCCGACGTGACCAGCACCGCCAGGGCTGCGCTCTGCTGCCGCCCAGCCCGTCCGGCTTGCTGCCAGGTTCCGGCAATCGTGCCCGGATACCCGGCCAGAATGACCCCGTCCAGCCCCCCCAGGTCGATGCCCAATTCCAGAGCGTTCGTGGTCACCACCGTCCGCACCTGTCCCGTCCGCAATCCCTGTTCGATCTGGCGACGGTGACGGGGCAAATAGCCGCTGCGGTAGGCCCGGATGGATTCCGCCGCAGGCCCTCCTTCGGGCGAGGAGGTAGGGTTCTCTTTCTCAGGGAAAGCGGGCTGCCCCTCCCGCAGGTAGGTCAGCAACATCTCCACCGTGCGGCGCGTGCGGCCAAAAATCAAACTCTGCACGTCGTGGGCTAACAAGTCGCGGCTCAACCGGACACTCTCCCGGAGGGCCCGGTGGCCTAAGACAAATTCCGCGTTTACGACCGGCTGGTTGAAAAACAAAAAGTGGCGTACACCCCGAGGCGCGCCGTCATCAACGACAAAA
>CAZWZZ010001190.1:0-2155 GCA_964638395.1 uncultured Caldilineaceae bacterium | reverse complement strand
CTTCGACCGGGGAGGAAACAGACAGGTCTCCCCCCCAGACCGCCCACATTCAATTTCCGGCCACAAACCTAAAAGATTTTGGGCCGGCCCAGATTGCGTTGCTGCAAACGCTGTACCCTGATGAGCAGCGGGTGCTGGTCGAGAAGGAGTTCGGCGGCGGCTTCGGCGGGACGCGGGTCTTTTTGGTGCGCCCCATCAACCACCGGGGGCGACAATTGGCCCAACAGATCGTCAAGATTGGCCCGCCCGGCCCCTTGCAAAAAGAGCAACAAAATTACGAGGATCACGTGGGCCGGAGCCAGCCCTTCGTCGTGGCCCAGGTGACTAACTTCGCCGAGCATGACGGTCTGGGCGGCATCATCTACAACTTTGTCGGCGGCGGGCGGCTGGGTGAGACCCGGACCCTGGAGGATTATTTTCAGGAGGGGCCGGTCTCGGCCGAGGCCATCAACGAGACGCTCGAAAATCTGCTGGACAAGGCGCTGGGTAAATTGTGGTATGGCGAGACAGAACCCCACACCTGCTTTTTCGACGAGGAGTATGGCCGCCATCTGGTCGAGTATTTGCGGATCAAAATCCGTCCGGTCTCGATGGATGGGGTGTGGCCGGTCGCCGCAGCCCCGGACGACATCGAGGGGTATCGCCCCCTGCGGACAGAGGCCATTCCCGCCACCCACGCCGAAATTCAGCCCAACACCCTGCTCTATCTGGACGGTCTGACCGTGACCAAGATCAAACCCCACCTCCTTAAGCTGCACCATCCCACCCAACCCGGCCTCGTCGTTAAAGTCGAAGGTGCGATCCGCCATCCATTCAAGCCGGGGGACTCTGTCACCCTCCGGGGTGAGGTGCGCTACAACCGCTCGGCCAAGCTGGCCGAGATCGTGACCGCCGCTTTCGCCTCCCTGCCCGACGCCCCCGTCGATCCTGAAATCGAGAGCGTGACCTGGTACGGCCAAACCTACCCCAATCCCCTCCATCTCTACCCCAAAATCCTCAGCCGCACCCTCGACGGCAAAAAATCCCTCGTCCACGGCGACCTGCATCTGCGGAACGTCCTCGTCGATGAGGCCGGCCAGGGCTGGCTGATCGACTTCGCCCTCGTTCAAGAGCGACACAATCTGTATGATTTCATCAAGCTGGAGACTTACATCCGGCAGATGGTTCTGGCCCAAGCGCGGTATGATTTTTCATTCGCCGATTATGTGCAGTTTGAGCATGCCCTGCTGGATGAGGCGGCAGCCGGGCCGGAGGTTTCCATCTTGCAGAAGGCGTCTCAGGTCATTCGCCGGGTGCGCCAGATAGCCACCCGCTACGTCAAGCGTGATTTTGCCGGGGAGTATTGGCCGGCCCTGTTTTTGTATAATCTGGCCATGCTGAAGTATGTGGAGAATCACGGGCTGAAGGCCGCGCGGTTGGCGTTTGGCACGGCGGGGGTGGTTGGGGGGGCACTTCAATCGGGCGGGACAAAGGGGCCGGTGAAATCCGTACCGACATCACCTGACATCGAGAAAAAACCAGCCCAGAGGAGCGATAAACCATTGAAAAAACCCAAATATGACAAATCTTTATTTGATCGCTTGGTGCAACAACTGCTGCCGGCGATGAACGATCCGGCTGAACGCAAAGCCTTGCTCGAAAGTGCGTTAATCCACGCACCGGTACTGCAAAAAATTGAATGGTCCGGCGCAGCCTATCCCTTCACCGTGCGGCTCGTGCGCCAACTGGACGACTATGGCGACATTACGCCGCAACGTCCGGCTCTCGTTCTCCTGCTGGAGGAACTCAAGAAGTGGGTGGGTGTGGATCAGCAGCCAGGTATAGATGAGTTGATACAAGAGTTAACCGTTAAAAAACAGGAAGGATATACGGAAATGCGCGTCAAAGATAATAGTCAACATCATATTCCTCCCAATAAGATTGTTCGCGATTGTTTAGAAGCAGCCTTTGATGATGAGACGATTCGGCACTTTTGCCAAGATTATTTCCCGCCTGTGTTTCGTCGGATTAGAACGTCAGATGGGTTAGATCAGATCAACAGGCAATTGATCCGATATTGTGACCAACAGATGGAGATGGATTATTTGTGGGACTGTATTCGCGGCGAATATCCAGGCCAGTATCAACAATTTTATGGTCAGTGGCAAACGGCGAT
>CAZWZZ010001189.1:0-2156 GCA_964638395.1 uncultured Caldilineaceae bacterium | reverse complement strand
TGAATAGAGGATAACCAGCCTGGCCGAAGGGCCAGGCTTTTTTATTTCTTTTTCTTCCCCCGCCGCAAGCGCCAACAGTGTGGACAGCCGGTGCCTCTGGAGATGTTGCGGTAGGCGGCGGCCCACTCGTGCCCTTGCGGGCAGCGCCAGAGGGTTTTGGTTGCCTTCTTAGCGGGCAGGCTATCGCCGATCCATTGCAAAGCCCCGCGCTTCGGCCAGGGCGTAGTAATCGGCCTCCACTTTGGGCTTGCCTGAACCGGAGCGGCTCCAACGCGGAGCATTGGAGCGAGGAAAAACCCGGCTAACAGGCCCAAAGATTGTCCGATAGACACAAACAGCATAGACTGTTCAACGGCCCGGAGTTTTAGGCATCTCCGAGAAAATAACAATTATTGTTGCCCGTGAATCTTATTCCTGTATAATACCGGTAAAGTTAGATGTTGTGAATTTTGATTGAGTTATACAAGGCTACGTTTTATTGAGTTGGATGGAGACCTATGACCATACCTACCGTCGCCGTACAAATTCCGCAATCGCTTTATGAGCGTTTAGAACAAGTCGCCAACAAATTACAAAAGCCCGTCGATAATTTGTTGGTCGAAACCTTGCAGGCGGCTCTAGCAGATGGTGATGAAATCCCCCTTGATATCCAAACCGACATTGCCACCTTGGATCACTTAAGTGAGCAGGCCTTACGAGATGTAGCGGCCAGTGAAATGTCCGCCCAAGCTCAGGTGATGATTGAGCAACTGCTGGACCAGCAAAGTCAGCGGCCTTTGCGCGACGAGGAAGCGGCCCAACTCGACCAACTCCGCCACGAGTATGGACGGGTGATGCTCCGCAAAGCTCGGGCCTATGCCCTGTTAGCCGAACGCGGTCATTCTCTGCCTCAGGCGTAGCTGTGGTATCTCCCCAACGACCTTACATTCCCGACCATATTCGCCACCAGGTTGAGACCGAAGCCCGGCATCGCTGTGGCTACTGTTTGACTGACCGCCGTTTTACCGCTAAAAGACTTCACACTACCGTGGCCTTGCGGTTAAATCATCCCTTTCTCGTAGAAGCCCGCCGCTGGTGGGTGCAAGCAGGTTGGCATCCGCCTGAGATGTAAATTTGCTTCATCTTAAGAGTTAAGAGGGAAATATTCCTGGAGCAACCTGCATGGATTTCATCGAAATTGCCATCATCGACATCGACGGCGAGGCAGCCGAGACGGTCGGCGAGCTGTTCAACCGGTACGGCTACGGCGGCGCGGTCATCGAAGCGGTGCCGCCCGACTTCGACCGGGTCACGGTGCGAACGGTCATTCCCACAGAGGATGCTGAGCGGCTGCGTCAAATCGAAATGATGCTGGCTCTGATCGGCCAGGCGTTGCCCTCCGGTTTGCCTGAGCCTCGGCTACAAGTTGTGGGCGAGAGTGATTGGGCCACCTCCTGGAAGGAGCATTTCCACACCGTGCGCATCGGCCGCCGCTTCGTCATCAAACCCAGTTGGCGAGAGCATACGCCGCAGGCCGATGACATCGTCATCGAGATCGACCCCGGCCTGGCCTTCGGCAGCGGTCTGCACCCGACGACGCAACTGTGCCTCAAGATTTTGGAAACGATGCCCCTGACCGGCCAAAGTTTCTTCGATGTGGGAACCGGCTCCGGGATTCTGTCGCTGGCGGCGCTGCGGCTCGGCGCTGCCCCGGTGCGGGCGGTGGATGTCGATGACGTAGCCCTCCGCTTCGCCCGCGAGAATTTCGAGCGGAACGGGTATACGCCTGACACTGCCGGGAGGTTGCCCCACCTCGAAACCGCCGTCGGCTCGGCCCAGGCTGCGGGCGGGCGGCAATGGCAACTGGTCGTGGCCAACATTCTGGCTCACATTCTCATCGAGATTATGCCCGATTTAGTGGCCGCCGTCGCCGACGGGGGCCGTCTGATTCTGTCCGGCATCATCAAGGAGCAGGAGGCAGAGATGCAGGCGGCGATAGCCCGGCATCATCTCCAGATCATCGAACGATTTGAGGAGGGGGATTGGGTGGCATTGGTGTGTTGATGTTTCGGACTGTATGTTATTTTGAGCAACGGCTGAGGCTGAGACATTGGCCGTATTTGTTAGGAGTTACGCAGTTGAGCGACAAACGCATCCTGAGTAGGCGGTAGCCGTAT
>CAZWZZ010001188.1:0-2157 GCA_964638395.1 uncultured Caldilineaceae bacterium | reverse complement strand
TGATTTTGGACTGGGCGCTTAATTCCCCTTCATCACACTCGGCAAAAACACCTTCAGAAAGCCTTCGGCCACACTAACCTCGTCGATAAAAATGTTAGCCCCCGCCCCACCCTCATAAGTGAAAGCTGTCCCTACCGTACCGGTGTAGATGTCAGCCGTCCCCCACTCGACGACGGTGAAGGTCCAGGCCTCGACCGGCGCAAGCGTTTTAGATTGAACGGCGGTGATGGTCAGCGGATTTGTCCCAGCCAATACCTGAGCGGTAAAGGGCACGTCATTCTTGCGCCAGAAGGAGAGGAGCGGATTCCGCATGCCGGAGATGACGTTCGTTTGGGAAATTTCGACCGGATCGCTGAGGCGCAGGCTGCGTTGGCCGCTGTGGGCGGCGACATCCGAGACCGTCGCCCCGCCGCTGTTGAGGTTCCAGCCGGACAGATCGCTCTCAAAATCGCCGTTGTCGATGGCCTGATTCTGGCCGGTCGGGCGGAGGGTGATGTCTAGCGGGGTGATGGCCTCGGCGGAGACGGTGACGCTCACCGGCGGCGGAGCGACCAGCTCGCTAACGGGACTGGTCGCGGCGACGTTGAACGTTCCGCCGCTGCCGATGGGGAGTAGATATTGCCCGCTACTGCTGGTGGCGCTAATTCCGCTCCCGGCGGAAATCGTCACCCCGTCCAGGCTGAGACCGGCGTGATTAAACACCTGACCGGCGACGGCATAGCCAATCGTCACCTCAGCCTCGGTCCAGACGCCGGGCATGTCGATCTCGCTGTTGTAGGGTTCCGAGGTACGCTGCCAGGGACGCACGCGCAGGACGTAGGTTTGGCCGGCCTCCCCCTCGAAGGTGAGGTCGGTGTTGCTACTGTTCTTATCTTGCAGGCTGATCCACTCGGTTGAGGCTTTATTGCGATACTGCACCTCGAAACCTTTAATCGACCAGCCCGGCGCGGAAACGCCGACCCAGTTGGCCTCGATGGTGGTTCCGTTGTTGTCGGCATTGATGCCCGTCGTCGGGGCCAGGTCAATGTGAGCGGCGTCGAAGTAGACCATATTCAGATCGGTGTGGTTGTAGGAGTCGTTTTCAGGGGCCTGGACTTTGGCAAACATCGTCATCGTCATCGCCTCGGCCACCGCCGCTACATCCATATACACCCACTTTTTATCATCGGCGTTGGTCTCGCTCCAGATGATGCGGTCGCTTGTCGGATCGGTGCCGCCGAGGGGGTCGATGCCGACCTGCCGCACCATTTTGCCGTCGGTATCTTCATAGCCCGGCCCCCGCCAATAGGTGACGATGGCAATGTCGAAGCCGTAAACCTGGCCGGGGATCGTGCCGGTGATTTGTTGGTAAACGCCCCCTTCGAAATCGTAGGAGGTCCACAGATTTTGGGATTGATCCCCTTCGATTTTGTAGTCGATGCCGTTGAAGGCTGCCGCAAATTGGGCCGAACTCATCCAGCGCAGCTTGGAAGCATCCCCGCTGCCCGGTTCGGTGTTCTCCTCGATGTAGAAGGGCTGCCAGCCGTCGGCAATCTTGTGCGGCTGACCCCGCCATACCCGGCCCGGAATATCATTGAAAGGGTTGTTGAAGCCGGGGTTCGTAGCCGGTCCCTCCGCCCTGACCGGTCCGGCCAGCAACAGCCCCACCATCAACAAGCCTAACCCGATAGCCCCATACATTTTGAACAGTTTCATCGACAAATCTCCCTGTGTCTGATATTTAGTAGACCGCAGCACCCTTCGATACAACCTCATTCCTCGGTTTACGCAGGATGGGATTGCGGTCTACTACTATTAGTTATCGGAAGTATCATCGCCGATAACAGTGTTAATAACAATGGGAGATTGATCCTTTAACGTGTAGTCTTATAGTCCTAGAAGACCAATTCAAAAGTTTTTAGGGTGAATTATGCGCCCTGGTCAGACCTGCGGAGAGAGGATTTACGTCATTTGACGTAGCCACAATCCAGCTTTACGCCGTTAAAAACGGCCACGGAGTATGTTAAGCTGTTAACAGCAGCCACAGAAAAGCGACAGTCTTACCGACAATCAGTAGACCGCACGACACCTTTCGAGACGGCTAGGAGTTACGCAGTTCGCAGCCCGAGTAGCCCCGTCAGGGCGTATCGAGGGGTGCAGCCGCTCCAAACGGTACCC
>CAZWZZ010001187.1:0-2157 GCA_964638395.1 uncultured Caldilineaceae bacterium | reverse complement strand
AGGGGTCTTATGATTATGGTGAGGTGGATGGGGCGGAGTAATGGACTATAACAACATAACCACCCCAACCGAACGTGACCTGGTCATCGCCGTGGCCGACATCGCCGGCACGACCAAAATGGCTGAAACGATGTCCAACCGGGAGATGTTCGAGATGTTCGATGCGTTCTACGAGCTTGTCGGGGGCCTTGTTGAGGGCTGGGGCGGCCAGGTGGTCAAGTGTATGGGGGATGCGGTGCTAGTGGTCTTTCCGGGGAATGTGCCGCACCAAGCCATCGCCGGGCTGCGTTGCCTGAAGCGGGAAGGCGAGACCTGGTTGGCCCGGTACAGTCCCACTCCCCGGATTTATCTCCGGGCACATCTGGGGCCGGTGGTGTGTGGTCCGCTGGGTCCGGGCGGGCAGAAGCGGTTTGATGTTATCGGGGCTGCTGTCAATGAGCTGTTTCTGATGCGTTCCGGCGATTTCGTGCTGTCGCCGGAGCTGGAACAGGCGCTGGAAATCGGGTAATAAAAGAGAGAGAAAGCCCACAACACAGTCGTGGACCCCGTCTTTAAAGTGAACGGTCGTGGTTGCATCACCGCCGAAGAGGCCGCTTTCCTACAACGCATTGCCTGGGAAACGGTTCAGGCGTATCGGGCGGATATAGGCGGTTCGTGAAGGGTCTAGGCGGCGGAAATTCTCCGACAGTTAACCGCTCGCCAGGGATTGCCAAATCCCGGCCTCTTGCGCTTGAAATCAGGGCCAGCTCTCATCATCGTAAATCTAAAATCGTAAATCGTAAATCGTAAATCGAGTATTGAAAGGAGCGCACAATGAGTCTACCAATGATTTACCACACAGGCTATGAATGGGATAGCGACGAGGGAGAACGGGGCATGCTGTCCATCCCTGGCCGGTGGCCGCTGCTGGTCAGCGGGCCAGAAGACGAAGCGCGCTACGCGCCGGAGCATCTGCTGCTCGGCGCGGCGGAGATTTGCCTGTTCAACACTTTTTTCGCCATCGCCGCCAAAGCCAGACTGGCGATCAAAGCCTATATTTCGACCGCCGTGGGGGAGCTTGAGTTTGTGCCGAGGGAGGGCTACCACTTCAAGTCACTCCTCATCCGCCCGGTGGTCACAGTCGCGCCGGAGGATACCGAGCGGGCCGAGCGCGTTCTGGAACAGGCCCATCGCGCCTGCCTGATCGCTCGCTCTCTCAACTGTGAGGTGGTTATGGAGCCGACCTTCCGTACCGAGGCCGCGTATGATCTGTCCTTGTTGAGTGAATGGTAGACAAACTTACCGGATGGAAGCCAATGTTGTTTAAGTTATTCAACATGTACACGTTTGTGGATAGAGAAGAAGCCGGCGAAAAGCTGGCCGAGAAACTGCTGGCGGAGCCGCTCATCAACGAGACGGCGCCGGAATCGTTGCTGGTTTTGTCGATTCCTCGGGGCGGGGTGGTCGTGGGGGCCGCCGTCGCCCAAGCCTTGCAATGCGCCCACGATGTGATCGTGGTCAAGAAAATCGGCTTTCCGGGACAGCGAGAGTTAGCCATCGGGGCCATGGCCGAGGATGGATTGATCCTGCTAAACCACAGGCTATCGGATTATCCCTCTTTTATCGAAGGGGATTATCTGGCCGATGCGGAGGAGCAGGTCGAAGTAACGGTCAAGGCTTATATCCAAAAGTTCCGCCAGGGACGCCCGCTCGATGTCGGGGCCAAAACGGTCATCATTGTCGATGACGGCATCGCCACGGGCGAGACGATGAAGGCGGCAGTCCTATGGCTGGCCTCGAAAGAGCCATCTGCCCGGCCTGAGAAGATTCTCATCGCCGTGCCGGTCTGTTCACCAAAGGCGGTGCTGGAATTTGAGCCGTTGGTTGATCGTTTCGTTTACCTGCATTGCACCGAAAAATTTTGGGCCGTGGGCCAATTCTATTGGAATTTCGACCCGGTCGATGATGAGGCGGTGATGGAGATTTTGGGGGTGGGCCAGTCAGCGACAGAGGACAAAGGACAGTGACGCTTTGGTGGTAATTCGTAACTCGACAATGTCACATTTAAACAACTCAAGGAGACAGCTCACGGATTTTTACGGATCAACACAGATTTTTTAATCTTTTTGCTTGATCCGTGTCAATCTGTGTCCATCCGTGAGCCATTTCGCCGAATGT
>CAZWZZ010001186.1:0-2158 GCA_964638395.1 uncultured Caldilineaceae bacterium | reverse complement strand
TCGGTCAGCCCGCTCCTACTTCTCCCTAACTCCAATAAGGTGAACTGTTACAAATCTTCTTATGCGGGTTTGGGGGTGCGGGTTACAGCTTTTGCATTTGATTACATCATAATCGCAGGATACCTCATTTTAACCGTTGTCGTCGGCGGGGTGGTCAATACATTTTTCCCCAGGGTATTCGCCAATCCATTCTCTGGTCAAATTGTTGGTTTCTTGATAATTACATTGCCTGTAAGCCTGTACTTCATTTTGTTTGAGTCTTCGGCTTGGCAAGCGACTTGGGGAAAGCGAAAGAAGGGCCTTCAAGTCACTGGAACGGGTGGTGTAAGATTGACTATCCTGCGTGCAGGTAGCCGGACTGTGTTCAAATTTATTCCATGGGAGTTGGCACACCTTTGCATCTGGCAGGTTAGTTTTGCTGGACAGGAACCGTCACCGCTTATCACCGTGGGATTTGTGCTGGTTTGGATGCTGGTTGGAGCCAATATCATTAGTCTGTGGATAAGTCCCCTACATCAAACAGTGTATGATTGGCTTGCGGGGACATATGTGGTCAGGCAGTAGCCGTATTCAATCCGTCAAGCCGCCCAACAACTTGCTAGTTCTGCAGTCTTTGGAGTGTGCTGGGCCTGCGATTGTGTTGGCAAGCGGTCAGGTGTTACTGGCCCGCAATCGCCACAACGGCGGCGTTAGCAGTATTAAGGATTCATCATGCAGCCGAAAGAGATAATTGAAAAAATTGTCAGCGAGTTTGAAGGGGTAGTGCCCAAATCTAGCTGGGGTGAAACATCGCTGTTCTATAATCCGGGCAAGTTACTACCTAATGGAGTTTACTTCTGCACTATCAAAGAAAAAGACGGAGATAATGACAAGGCATCGGCATTAGATAGAGGTGGTGTGTTTAGGTTGAGTATCGGGATAAGCAAAAAATCCTACGAAAAGCATTTTGGTGAGAGACCAAAACGACCCCAAAAAGGTGGCATAATTGATACGGGACATGATTTTTCAGCGCTTGACGAGCTTATGCCGCATCCTATTTACGGGTGGATGTCGTGGGTGCAAATATTGAATCCTAGTGCAGAGAGTTTTGAGAAACTACTTCCGCTAGTAGAAGAGGCACATTCAAATGCCGTCATCAAGTTCGAGAGAAAAACTATTAACAAGTAGATGCACTGGGAGAAATACTCACTGCGCTCACATTTTTCCGGTGAGCTAGGCGTTAGGCGTAAATGAGGAAACAATAGCACTGGATAAATTTTCTGCTGCCGCTCCGAAATTGCCGATAATTGCAAACTTTAGCATTTAGGATAACTACAGCGTAAACGAAGTGATTGGCAGGACAAGAAAAATGGCTCACGGATAGACACAGATTGACACAGATTATCAGAAAAATATCAAAAATCTGTGTTGATCCGTGAAAATCCGTGAGCTATTCCTTCCCTCCTTGAAATCCATAGAGAGCTTTGCGGAAACCTACGCATCATGCAGCACATCATCGCCTTTTTTAGAGTCGATACCTCAAAAGCCGGAATATGGCGCGGTGTCATGGCCCTGACTGTTACAGTTTGGGTCCTGGCCTGGATAATTTTTGGAGCCTCCACAGCGCAGGTTGGTGATCTTTACAATTGGCCCAAAACATTTGCATTTGGGCTATTCGGACTGCTCAGCGGCGGGGTGCTGCTGACCCTGTGGCAGAGGAAGCCTCTGGAAACCGCCCTGATTCCGGTGATTGTTGGCGGATTACCGGTGTGCGTAGTATCGGTCTGGATGGGCGCATCGGTGCCACAATACCTGGCCAGCGCCAATCTGCCCGATGAACTTCAGGAACTGCGGCTGGAAGAGTTGGTGACTAATCGTCCTGAATTGCCGGCCTACGTAACCGTTCGAGGCTACCCGGTACACGAATTAACCCTGACCGAAACATACACCGTCCGCGATAACGTTACAAAACGCACCGAAACCTACGTGTTCTCACAGTTGCCGCTGGTTGATGCTGAGTGGACCATCGCCGACCCGGTGCTGGTTGTGATGGAAAGCGATGCCTACGAGTCGCTTGATACGGAGCCAGGGCAGGTGATAGCGACCGGCGTCCTCTACCCCGTCACGCCCCGCCCCGGCGAGCGTCGCTGGGTCAATCCGCCGGTTGGACTCACCACCC
>CAZWZZ010001185.1:0-2159 GCA_964638395.1 uncultured Caldilineaceae bacterium | reverse complement strand
CTTCAGGGGGTGGGGACGGGGCGGTTTAATAATGTTAAGACCAGTATATTACAGGTGGGGGCGGGTTGTCAAGGGGGGAGCCTCACCCGTCAATCGTGGGCGGATGCCAACCAGCCTTAATCCACCAGTGGCGGGCTTTGACAAGAGGTGGACGATTGAGTTTGATACCGTTGACCAACTGCCGTAATTCGGGTGAAATGCGAGGCCGACTCATTCAACCGGGGGCCTCTGTTTTAGGGCTGAAATATCATACCCCCGTTCTTTGAGTAAGGCGGCGGCTTTAGCCCGGATGAGCATGGTCCGGTTATAACGATGGCTCAACTGTTGGACCATCCGCTGCTCATCAATCGTCAATCCTGCAAGCTGTTGTTTATCGAGTAAGGCTTGCATCTGCTCTGCGTCAGCCGAGGTCAGTCGGGTTTGAGCGGCCAGCCAGAGATCATCATCAGCCAAATAATCTAACTGGGCCAGATCAGCGGCTATATCTTCCGGCAAAGGCGCAGCCAGTTGCTCATCGGCTATTTGCGAAATATCTTCCGCTGCTAAGGCCATCGTCTCACGGTTCGATTGGTGCTGGTGTAAATAGTTTTGAATAAAATTGGTCACGAGGGCTTCTAGTTGTTGTTGAGAAAGGCCGCTGGTTTGCAACTGTTCGGTCAATTGATCCGGTAGGTCAATCGTTAACGTCGTCATTGTCAATCCTTTCATCGTTTACAGAACGGATTATACCCCGTCGCCAAATAAGCATCAAATCAACCGGCCACAGCCGCCACCAATTTTGTGCGCCCGTCGCTGAAATGGGACAGGGCGTGGCCCGCACACTCAATCCGGTTGATGGGTTTGGATGTGGAGAATACGGGGGGTGGCGGTAGGTGGCGAGTTTGGGTGTGGTGGCTTTGGTGGGGGTTTGGTTTGTATTACAATTAACTTTTTCCCAAATATGGATTTTCGATGATGATATAAGTCGGCAGAACGGACCCATCGGGTTGAATGAAGTCCAGCCCCCGTCCTATCAATATTCTTGCTTTTGTACCGTCTGTGTATTTTAATTCTATAAAGCGATCATGGTGAACGGCTCCACGTTCTCGACGTTGATCGTGAGTCCCAAATCGGATCGGAATCTTTTCAAAACGCTGTTTTAGCTTGGCAATTGCTTGTTGCTGATCCCTGGTAGATTGAGAACCAGATACACTTCCGGCAGCCCATGTTTTGACACTGACACGTTGCAATTGTCCACCTTGCTCGGCTAATTCAAGGTAGGCTCCCAAGCGATTCAAAATACGTTCTTCATTCACTAAATATCCATCATTGATGAACATAGATTCAATCGGCTTTTCAAAAATATCACTAAATAGGGATTGTTCGGATACATCGTCATTAGCTTTTACATCAATCACTTTGACATCAGGAGGCGGACGTAAATCGTCCATCTGCACTTTATGCCCTCCGTAAGTAGGCATCGAGGCTAGAATTTCCTGCACTGCCTCCCGGTGGGTGGTAGAAATTAAACCGCTGATTCCGCTATCAGCCACCAAACTCAAACCCGTTCCTTTGACTCCAATAGCACGGGGGACAACGCCATCGGGATCGATTACTATCTGCCACGTTGTGGGTTTATTCGTTTCTCGCAAAGTTAACCCTTTGGTCAGTAAGGTGCGAAGATGATAGCTGATGGCTAGACTTTCCGGTTCATCCTTAACAGGCGTAGGTAATTTGGCAAGATATAAATTCACTTCGACACCCTTTGTCAACAGTTCATACAAAACATCTAACCACGATTGTGTAGCAGACGTCGGCATTTCTAAAGAAACATCCTCAGCAAACAAAGTCAAAGTTTTTTCGGCCCCTTGCACTTGCTCCATCAACCAAATGGGTAAATTGATGGCCGACACATCATAAACACCGGCCACTTCCCCTTCAGTTGGACTTAGACTACTGTATAAAGCCTTTAGAAATGTTTCAACACGCCCTCTCTCTAACAGATGATGTTCCCATTGGTTTTGATAATCACGTAAACAACGATAACAACTGGTATCAGGATGGCAGTCACAATCGACGACTTCTAAAGCGGCCCCAATCACTTCCCGTATTTCCTCTTGAATTCGTTTAACGTGTCCGGCTCCGCCGGGGACATTATCATACAACACAATGGTCTGTTG
>CAZWZZ010001184.1:0-2162 GCA_964638395.1 uncultured Caldilineaceae bacterium | reverse complement strand
TTGATGTTTTACGCACTCATCACATCGAAGCCTATCTCGTCGGCGGGGCCGTCCGCGATTTGCTGCTGGGACGAGAGCATATTGTCGATCTCGATTTTGCCGTGCCGGATGAGGGGCTGGGCGCTGCCCGCCAGGTCGCCGATGCGTTGGGCGGCGCTTTTTATCCCCTCGACGCAGAACGAGGGACCGGACGGGTGATTTATGACTGCGCTGGGGGCAAAACCCATCTCGACTTTGCCACTTTTCGCGGCGAGACGTTGGCGGCTGATTTACAGGATCGAGATTTCACGATCAACGCGATGGCCCTCAGTGTGAGCGCCACGCCCCGGTTGATCGATCCTTACGGCGGTCGAGAGGATTTGGCGCAGGGCGCGATCCGAGCCGTCTCGGCGGAGGCGTTCCGGCGAGACCCGGTGCGTATTTTGCGGGCGGTGCGGCAGGCCACAGCCTTTGATTTTGAAATCGGCAGCCAGACGGAGCAATATCTGCGCCAGGCCATCCCCCACCTGGGGGAGGTTTCCCCAGAGCGGCAGCGGGATGAGTTGGTCAAACTGCTCAACACGCCCGCGCCGGACCAGGCAGTGGAAATGTTGCACGACCTGGGCATTTTGGCTACGCTCCTACCGGAAGTAGTCGCAATGGCCGGCGTTGAGCAATCGTCGCCCCATCACCTGGACGTGTTCAACCATACCGTGGCCGCTCTACAAGCCTGGGCCAAGATGCAGGCGGAGGGCTTGCTCCAGATTCCGGCCCGGTTTCGGGCCAACGTTCGTGAGTATCTGGCCGAACCGGTGGCCGGTGATGTCACCCTCGGCGAGTTGATGCCGCTGGCTCTGTTGCTGCACGATACGGGCAAGCCGTTGACCCGCAGCGAAGAAACCGGGCCTCACCCCCGGATCCGCTTCTTGGGGCATGAGAAAGAAAGTGCTAAAATTGCCGGACGGGTGATGCACCACTTCCGCTTCAGTGGCCAGGCCACCGGTTTTGTCAAGAGGGTGGTGGCCGAACATATGCGCCCGCTGCTTTTATCGACCGGGCGGCGAGTTTCCCGGCGGGCGATCTATCGCCTCTTTCGGGATACGAGCAGCAAGGGGGGCCACGCCGGGGTGGCGGTGGCGCTCCACGCCCTGGCCGACCATCAAGCTACCTATCCACCGGGGCAAGGGCAGGCTGAGGAAGCGGCTCTGATGGAGGTCGTCATCAAATTATTGGCGGCCTACTTCGAGCAACGCCAACAGGTCGTCGATCCGCCGCCGCTGCTGACCGGCCACGATTTGATCGAACAGTTTCATCTGAAAGAAGGAGCGTTAATCGGCCTGCTGCTGAGACGACTCAAAGAGGCTCAAGCCAGCGGCCAAATCAACACGAGAGAGGCGGCCCTAAATTTTATTCAAACTGATCCTGATTTTATGGCTTATCGGGAGCAGAGGTAACGACTATAGAGCAATTCCGAAAAATTAATTGTCACCTATCCGTAAAACGTAAATCGAAAAACGTAATGTCTTTGCTCGACGAGCAGGCTTTACGTTTCACGTTTTACGTTTTATATGGCTCCAATTCGATTGATTTAAATTTTGGAACTGCTTAAAGTGTCCGGTTAAGGAGGCACATTGGCAAAACTGGTCATTTACGAAGAATTAGAGGGGGAAGAGACGATCTTTGAAGATTTCGATCTCTCCTCACATCGCATTATTATCGGCTCCAGCGATGACTGCAACCTCATTCTGGATATGCCGGATATTGATCCCTCCCACGCCAGCCTGGAGTTTCGTAACGATCACTGGGTTATTCAGGATTTGGGGGGGCCGGGAGGCACGATCCTCAACGGCATCAATATCGATGGGCCGCAACGTCTCCAAGATGATGACTTGATCGAATTGAACAGCATCAAGATTCGTTTCATCGAGCATGAGCCTATGCCGGAAGAGGATGATGAGGATACCGCCGTGTTAGATGACACGGCGCTGGCCGCTCGACCGGCCAAGCCGGTCAGCGGTCGGATATGGTTCGGGACGATTACCGGTATCACACTGGTCGTTATTTTTGCGATTGTTTTGCTTTTAGCCATCGCCGATTTTCTGGAGATCATCCGCCTGGCGGATTTGATTCCGTTTTTGTCGCAGTAACCACTCCACACAGAAGCAAACGAAAAGAGACGACTC
>CAZWZZ010001183.1:0-2164 GCA_964638395.1 uncultured Caldilineaceae bacterium | reverse complement strand
GCTTCGACACGGGGCAAAAAGTCATCGACCAACGATTCGTAGATGTCGGCGTGGGCGTAGACTCGTTGAACGGAGATACAGGATTGACCGGCGTAGGAAAAGGCCCCGGTTATCATCCGGTCAGCGGCGTGGGATACATCGGCATCGCTGTGGACAATACTCCCGGCGTTGCCGCCCAGCTCCAGCGTCACCCGCTTCCGCCCGGCCTTGCTTTTGAGCATCCAACCCACCGCCGGACTGCCGGTAAAGGTCAATTTTTTGATGCGGTCATCCTCGACAAAGGGCGCGGCATCGGGCACGCTGGTCGGCACGACGGCGATACCCTCGACCGGCCAGCCCGCTTCCAGGGCCAGTTCAGCCAATTTTAGGGAAGAGACCGGCGTTTGTGAGGCGGGGCGGATAATAATGGGATTGCCGGCGGCCAGGGCCGGGGCCACTTTGTGAGCCACCAAATTCAGGGGGTAGTTGAAGGGGGAAATGCCGACCACCGGTCCCAACGGAACCCGCTGAATGAGGGCGAAGCGCCCTTCGGTGCCGGGCATCCAATCCAGCGGCACGATTTCACCATAAATGCGTTTGGACTCTTCGGCAGCCACTTTGAAGGTGAAACTGGCCCGGCTGACTTCGGCCCGGGCCGCTTTGAGCGGCTTTCCGGCTTCCAGGGCGATGATTCGGGCAAATTCTTCGTGCCGCTCGGCAATCCCGGCGCTGATCTTTTCCAAAACCTCAGCCCGTTGCCAGGAGGCCATTTTGCGCGTCGTCTGGAAAGCCCCGACCATCGCGGCGATAGAGGCTTCAACCTCTGTGGGGCCGCCCAGGTGACTGACGGCCACAACCGAGTCGTCGTAAGGACTACGAACCTCAATGGCGTTGTCGGTCTTCACCCATTGGCCATTGAGCAGCAGTCCATATTCACCCAACTCGGTGCGGGTGTCTCCATTTTTACTGGCCGCGTGGGTTGTGGCGTCACGTAATCGTTCAGATGTCGTCATATGTTTTTTAAGCCTTTCGTTATTTATACTCAGCCGAGTCACAAAGTAACATTCCGTTTTGGAGATTGGAGATAAGGGGATTGGGAGATTGTTAGGCTGATCTCCTCATCTCCCCATCTCCCTATCTCCTGATGAAAATGTTAGTTTGTGTTCAGTCTCAGTATATATCTAATCCAAAACTGCTAAAGGTTCTTCGATAAAGCGAGCCACCGTTTGCAAAAACTCGGCCCCCCGCGCCCCATCAGCCACGCGATGGTCGCAGGAGAGGGTCAGGGTCATCATCGGCTGGACGGCCGGTTGACCGGCCACCGGCACCACCCGCTCGGCGATGCGGCCCAGGGCCAGAATCGCGGCCTGGGGCGGGTTGACGATGGCGTTGAAAGCATCGACGCCGAACATCCCCAGATTGCTGAGGGTAAACGTGCCCCCGCTCATATCGGCGGGCAGCAGTTTGCCATCCTGTGCCCGGCTGACCACTTCCTGGCGGCGCACGGCCAGGTCGTTGAGACCCAATTTATCCGCTTGATGGATAACCGGAACCAGCAGCCCCTCTTCGACCGCCACGGCCAGGCCCACGTTGATGTCGTTGTTGTGGATAATGCCCTCGTTTTCCCAACTGGCATTGAGCCGGGGATGCCGCCGCAGGGCCGCCGCCACGATTTTAACCAACAAATCGGTAAATGTGACTTTGGCCTCGATCCGCTGCTGCACCTGCGTTCGCCAGGCTTTGAGGCGGCTGGCATTGGCCTCCGCCGTCAGGTAGAAATGGGGCACGCTGGTCCAGCTTTCGGTGAGCCGCTGGGCCATAATCTGCCACATGCGGCTGACCGGCACGGCCTCGCCGGTCGCTGCCGGAGCGGGCGTTGGCGTTGGAGTCGGGGCCGCTTGCGCTTTCTCAGCCGCCGCCACCACATCCGCCGCCAACACCGCCCCCTCCGGCCCACTACCGTTGATCTCGGCCAGGTCGAGACTCTGCTCGCCCGCCAGTCGTCGCGCTTTCGGCGAGGCCGGAACCCGGCCATCACCACGCCCGGCCCCCGCTGCGCCACCGGGCCGCTGCTGCTCCAGGTAGGCCAGTACGTCTTCCTTCTGAATCCGGCCCCCCTTCGCTTCGACCTGCCGCAAATCCACGTTATGCTCGGCGGCGATGCGGGAGGCGACGGGGCTGGCCA